>CBESZZ010000591.1:0-2849 GCA_965534055.1 uncultured bacterium
TTCGTTGCCCAAGTAGGTCTGGCCGGGCAGTGTGTAGATCTCCACCGAACCTGCAGTGCCCACCGTGGAGCTGACGTTGACGTCCATCGACAACACGGTGATTCCGGTGGGCGAGGTGACGTTCAGATCGAAGTAGACCCCCGCGCCAGCGCCCAGGCCATTGCCGCCTGCGAACAGCGTGGTAAGGGACTGGGCGTGAAGCGAAGAGGCTGCGAGCAGCGCGAACGCGCTGACCCGAGTGAGATTTTTGAGGAGCATGGGGATGGGGGGCCTGACGACGGAGAGAGGGCCGTGACTCTACTTCGACACGACCGTCGGCGCTCTTGCCCAAGGGGTGGGACCTTGGCTACCGAGGTGGGCGAGACGAAGTTGTGCGTCCGAACGCAACGAAGCTCCGACGCTGGGCGTTCTCTTCTCGAGTTCTGAGCCTAGTCTTCCCGCATGCCAACCGTCCTCATCGCCGACAACGATCCGCAAGTGAATTCGATGCTCGCGGAGTTCTTGTCGCTTGCGAAGATTCAGAGCGAAGCCGTGCACGATGGCCAAGCTGCGCTGGATCGCGTGGAGCGTGGCGACATCGCCGTGCTGATCTGTGACCTGGACATGCCGGTGCGCTCGGGGCTCGATGTCATGCGCGAGCTGGCGGCGGCGGACTCGGCGGCGCCTGCTGTGTTCATCGTGTCGGGGCATCTGGATGCAGCGACTCGGACCGAGCTTGAAGGTCATGAGTTCGTGCGCGGCGTTTGGGCGAAGCCGTTCGATCTCTTCGCGTTTACCCGTGAAGTGGAAGCTTGTCTGCAAGAACTGCAGGAGTCGTCGTGAGTCGCTTGCTCGATCGTCTGTGTCTGCGCACGGCGGGAGAGTCACACGGCCCTGCAATGGTCGCGGTGCTCGAAGGGATTCCGCGCGGGTTGACCCTCGATTTCGATGCGGTGAACCACGCGCTTCGCCGGCGCCAGGGTGGGGCCGGCCGCGGCGGCCGGCAAAACATCGAGCGCGATGAAGTCGAGGTGCTCGGCGGCATGCGCAAGGGCCGCACGATTGGTTCACCGTTGTGCCTCGTGGTGCGCAATCGCGACCACAAGATTGACGAGCTGCCCGAACCCACGCGGCCTCGACCAGGCCACGCCGATCTTGCGGGCTGCGCGCGCTACCTCGACCACGACATCCGCGGCAACCTTGAGCGCGCATCGGCCCGAGAAACAGCCGCACGCGTCGCGGCCGGAGCGGTAGCGACGCAGGTGCTTGCTGCGTGCGGCGTGTCCGTGTTTTCGTTCGTTCGATCCGTCGGTTCCGCGCGCTTGCCCGAAGCTGTGCCCGGTGCGCTCACGGGCTCGCTGCAGCGTTTGATCGACACGCGGGACGCGACTAGGCTCTACACGCTCGATGAGTCGACAGACGCCGCCATGATGGAAGTCTTGGCTGATGCAGGACGCAACCAGGACACCGCGGGCGGTGAAGTCGAAGTGCAAGTGGTCGACATGCTGATCGGCGCTGGCAGTTCTCTGCAATGGCACGAGCGACTCGACGCGCGGTTGGCCGCAGCCGTGATGTCGATCCAAGCGTTCAAGGGCGTTGAAGTCGGGCTGGGTTTCGAATGCTCAAGCAGGCCTGGAAGTCAGGTGCACGATGAGATCCTTCCCGCGGTCGACGGCGGCTTCCCCGGCCGCGCAACCAACAACGCCGGCGGCTTGGAAGGCGGCATGACCAACGGTCAACCGGTCGTGGTGCGCGGTGCGATGAAACCCATCTCCACGCTGCGTAAGCCGTTGCGTAGTGTCGACCTGAAGACCGGCGCGGCAGCTGAAGCCGGCTTCGAACGCTCGGATCTCTGCGCAGTGTCTGCCGCGTCGGTGGTTGCAGAGGCGATGGTGGCGCTGGTGCTATGCGACGCGGTGCTGAACCGTGTGGGCGGCGAAACGTTGGAGCAGGTCGTGGAGCGTTTTCATGCCCACCAGCAGGCGGCGGCCGCGTTGATGCGCGGGGAGTGACCACCGCGGCGCGCAGATCTAACCTGCACTCTTGTCGCGAATCGATCGCGCGCACCGTCATGCGAACGACCACCACGATCGTCTTGATCTGCCTATTCTTGTTCTTCGGGTTCCTTCTGGTTTCCGGCGGAGAGCAGCCACGGAGTCACGGCGGGTTGAAGGTCTCGTCGAAGCAAGCAAGTGCACCGCAGCGCAACGCGTCGACTGAGCCTGAAGCGGACTCTGCTCAAGCATCGCCGTCGAATCCTAAAGTAGAACGGCAAGCCGGTGTCGATGGTTCGGCGCCCTCCGTGGGTTCATCGCAGCGAACGGAGGCCGTGTTCGTCGCTTCAGAGCTAACGAGCAAGAACATCGAAGGGACGGCTCTTGTTCTGAACAAGCAACAGTTGTCAGGCATCCTGGGAACGCGAGCCGACATGAACGCTTCCGACGGCCGTTCGTTCGGCACTCTGGAAGGTCGCGTGTACCGTGCCGGTCAACCAGCAGCGGGGGTGTTGATCCTCGCGCGACTCGCGATCGAAAGGGGAACCGATCCTGTCAGTTCTGGGAGTTTCGAACCCCACCCTGATCACAAAGACGCAGCGGACCACTTCGTCCACCAGACTTCGGCCGTGGATGGGGGCTACCGGTTTCCCGTTGCGGCCAACGGCCGATGGGAACTCTTCGTGCGAGGCGCAGACGCCATCGTCACCATGCCGTCTACCATTGTGGACGTGGTGGTTGGTGCCACGACGACGCGTGACTTGCCGATGGGCGCGTCCACGATTCGAGGCCGTTTCGATGTGGCGCAATGGGCCGGGAGGCCGCAGGGCATACCGGGAGTGGCAGTTTTCGTGCAGCGATTGGCAGGCGCGCTAG
>CBESZZ010000592.1:0-2847 GCA_965534055.1 uncultured bacterium
ATCAACTCGGCCGCCGACTGGGGAGTCAGCGATCCGTTGATGGTGCCGAAGACCGTGCGCAAACTCGAGCTTGCCGGCGTGTCCGAAGCCGACATCGAGAAGCTCGTGTGGGACAACCCCATCGACTTTTTCGCGCAAAGCGGACGGCTGGATAAGGCGGCTCTGGAACAATCGCCGAGCCCAAACCTCCGCGATACGTTCGACGGCAATTCGGTCCTGCGGGGGCAGGATCCCGACAAGTACTAGGCGAATCTGCCGCGTATGCGCACCTTTCGGAAGGTGCCGGCCACGCATTGCCGCGCGAATCGGCCACGCGCCCGTCGCTTCTGCGCTGTGGCCTGAGCAAGCTCCATGACTTGCTCAGCGCCTCGCGTGTGCCACCCGGCATGCACGACCTAACGGCCGTTGCGGTTCGCGCTTCCCATGTGCCGGACCCGTCTTTGCCCCCCACCAACTCCCCACGTCCAACCCCGTCGCCATGAAGACCTCGTTCCTTGCACTGTCCACGTGCGCCGCTCTCGCCCTCGGCTCGTGCCAAACGCACCAAGCCGCGGTCGCGTTTCCCACGGAGACACTCTCTGCCTCAACGACCGGCGAACCGATTCGCGCCACGATCCACAATCCAAGCAGCACCAACGAATCGGCCCGTGCGAATGACCGCGCGCTGTTCGACGTGACCGCAGTCCAAGGGACCGAAGCCCAAGATGGCATGCGGCCCGACCCAGCCGGCCTACACCGCGTCGGCAAGGACCTCTGGGGACCACGCAGCGGAGATTGGGAAGTCGCCGTCGGCGGCGCCGGCAACAACGATCAGGAATTCGACATCGGCGGGTTCCAAGTGGCCGGCAACGTCGGCTACTACCTGAGCGATGCATTCCAGGTCGGCGTGCGCCAGAACTTCGCCTACGCCGACGCCGGTCCGGGCACCAACCGAACCGCGTTCACGACGCGTGGCTACATCGACTACGTCTTCCCGATTGGACCCCTTCGGCCCTTCATTGGCGTGAACGCTGGCTTCGTCTACGGGAACGCCGTCAAGGAGACCGGCACGGCAGCCCCAGAAGCGGGGTTGAAGCTCTACCTGCAGGAGAAAGCGTTCGTCCAAGTCATGGCCGAGTACCAATTCTTCTTCGAGGACTCCGATGGGCTGGACACCGGATTCGACGACGGACAGTTTGTCTACTCGCTGAATATGGGTTTGAACTTCTGAGCTGAGCGGGCCCTCCAACGGGCCCCACCCGGCGCCATGAAGATGCGTGCGGCACAGGGGTGCAGCGAGCCTGTTGGCTCACCGCACCCCATGCACTACACATCCCCATCCCATGGCCCAGGATCTGCAGCACGAAGTCGCTCGCCGGCGCACCTTCGCAATTATCTCCCACCCCGACGCCGGCAAGACGACGCTCACCGAAAAGCTGCTGCTCTACGGTGGAGCCATCAACAAAGCCGGCAACGTCAAGGCGCGGAAGGGCCAGGCGCACGCCACGTCGGACTGGATGGAGATCGAGAAGAAGCGTGGAATCTCGATTAGCAGCTCCGCGCTGCAGTTTGAGTACGACGGCTTCTGCGTGAACCTGCTCGACACGCCGGGTCACCAGGACTTCTCGGAAGACACCTACCGCACCCTCGTGGCCGCCGACTGCGCTTTGATGCTGATCGACGGCGCGAAGGGCGTCGAACCCCAGACGATCAAGCTGTTCAAGGTTTGCAAAGACCGCGGACTGCCCATCGTGACCGTCGTCAACAAGATGGACCGTCCCACCCGAGAACCGCTCGACCTCATGGATGAGATCGAGAAGGTACTTGGGATGCAGATGGTCCCACTGACCTGGCCCATCGGTTCGGGGCCTGACTTCCGCGGCGTCTACGGCGTGGACGATCATCGCGTTCACCTCTTCGAACGCACCGCGCACAACGCCACCAAAGCTTCCGTCGAAATGAAGGGGCCGGACGACCCCGCGCTCACCGAAGAGCTCGGCGAAATCGCTCACCTGAAGTTGATGGAAGACTTCGAGATGGTGCGCGAGTGCATCACGCCGTTCGACCAGGACCTGTTTCTTGCGGGCAAGCAATCGCCGATGTTCTTCGCGAGTGCGCTGGTGAACTTCGGCGTCGAGATGATTCTGCAGCACTTCCTAAAGATCAGCCCACCACCTCAGCCGTTGGAAACGACGTCGGGCGAGGTCCAGCCAACCGCGCCGTTCTTCTCAGGGTTCGTCTACAAGGTTGCTGCGAACATGGACAAGCAGCATCGCGACCGCATCGCGTTCCTGCGCGTCAGCAGTGGTCACTTTGAGCGCGGGATGTCGGCCAATCACATGCGGCTGGGTCGCGAAGTCAGACTCTCCCACCCGCACCGCTTCTTCGGCCAAGAACGCGTGTCCATCGATGAAGCGTGGCCCGGCGACGTCATTGGCCTCATCAACCCCGGACTCTTTCGCGTCGGTGACGTGCTCAGTGACGGACCGAAACTCGAGGTGCGCAACTTCCCGCGCTTTGCTCCCGAGATCTTCGCACAAGTCGCGCCCAAGGAACCGTCCATGAGCAAGGGCTTCAACAAGGGGCTAAGGCAGCTCTGCGAAGAAGGCGTCGTGCAGCTGTTCTGGCCGCGGCGGGGTGCTCGCGAACCGATCCTTGGTGCCATCGGTGAACTCCAGCTGGAGGTGTTCAAGCACCGGTTAGAGATGGAGTACGGAGTCGATACCCGCGTCTCGCGGAAAGGCTTCACGCGGGCGCGCTGGCTGCACCACGTGACCGAGCAACTACTCGAACAACTACCGATGGTCGTGCTGGACGAGTCGGACCGACCCGTCGCGCTGTTCAACTCGGAGTTTGAGATCACCTACG
>CBESZZ010000593.1:0-2830 GCA_965534055.1 uncultured bacterium
GAGTTGGTCGGTCGGTTGTCCTTCGTCCTCATGCGCACCAACCGACTCGGGGAGCTTGAGCACTTCCTAAAGTTGGCGCTGGCCCGTGGACTCGATAGCGCCGAAATCCGCGCCTACCTTGGCATCGCGACGTTCACCAGAAACGAACAAGAGGCGCGTCGGCATTTCCAAATTGGTTGCCGCTTTCCCGGCAGCTCCGCGGTCCTGCAGTCTTCGATCGCCCATTGGGCTGGTGGCTCTCTAAGTGAGGAAGAGGCCGCCTACATCGCCCGATTCGCAGAAAAGCATCCGCAACATCCGGCAACCTGGATTTCGCGCGCCACCATCGCGAACTCCAAGACGAACTGGCAAGTCGCAATCGATGCGGCTCTGAAGGGGCTGGATCTGGACCCCGGAAGGTGGGACTACGATCTGCGTCAACTGCTCGGGAATGCCTACTTCAACGCCGGCAACTTCGCCGATGCGGAAGCCCAATGGGCCTACCTCGAGGAGCAAGTCCCGCAAGACGCCACAATCTCAAGCAAGCGCGGCAGAGCGCTACTTCAGCTTGGTCGCAGCGAAGAAGCGTTGGCCGCATGCCAACGCGCCGTGGTTTCAGACCCCAGCTCCGTAGATGCGTTGCTGCTTCTCGGTCAAGTGCTCGTGCAAA
Source organism: uncultured bacterium (assembly GCA_965534055.1). GTDB lineage: Bacteria > Planctomycetota > UBA1135 > UBA1135 > UBA2386 > CBESZZ01. Next base: position 650 of record CBESZZ010000593.1, read on the forward strand.
AAGGGGAACTAAGGAAAGCATTGGAGTACTTCATCCGTGCAGCAGGCTTGCGTCCCGCCCTTGCCGAGCCTTGGTACAAGCTAGCGAACCTACAACTGGATCTCGGCTGGCACGACGCAGCACACGCGAGTGCGAAGACCGCAACGCGCCTCAGCTCGACTTGGGGTTGGGCCTGGGTCACACGCGGGTACGCGGAGTTCGCGCTGAACCAGTTCGATGAATCCTGCAAGAGTTACGCAAACGCGTTGGAGCTGATGCATGCACCGCGCGTGCGGCTGGACTACGCCGAATCACTCTATCGCGCAGGACGCGAAGCAGCCGCAATCCAACAAGTGGAGTTGGCGCTGGTCGAAACTCCCGACTCCCCTGCTGCGCTCGCGAGCCTGGGCGAGTTCCTCACCAAGACCAAAGACCCTGAGTTGCGCGATACAACCCGGGCCGAAGCCGTGCTCAAGAAGGCATGTGAGCTCGCGCCCCCCGAGAGTTTGGCACGCTACACCGAGCTCCGCGAAGCGGCGGCCAAGGCCAAGCGCTAGTGACCGCGCAGAAGACCGCGACCGCGCGGGTCCTGCCTTACTGAAGCCACAAGAGGCCCCTGGCAGCGCCACTTTGCTCTCGGAGCAAGGCACCAAGAACTGGAGTAGACCGACGGCACCAAGGTCCATCTTGAGGCTCGGAGGCACGCAGCATCCCGCCTAGCGCCGGTTGAGATGTGACTCAAAAGGAATCCTCGTTACGGCGCGTGAGCTGCTCTCGATGGAGTCCATGGACCACGCATTTGCGAGGAATCCACGCTTCATCCCCCCCCTCAAAAAACCAGCAGAGAGCCATGTACAAGCAGAAACTTGCCGCGAGCGTCCTCGCGATGACCACGTTTGGCGTTGCCGCGACAAGCGCTTCGGCCCAAGACCCAGAATCTCGCAGCGCGCAGCCCCCAGTCGGAATCTCCGAAGCAATGGGCGATGCGGTCGGCGCAAACTACGACTCGAGCGGCCGCTTGTGGGCTGGCAGCTCGTCCATCGACGCCGTCTTTGAGAACGGCACCGTGCGCATCGTTACGCCGCACGCCAAGGGTGCTGAGCGAACGTTTGATCTTCGCTACTCCCTGACGAGCTTCGGTCGCGGCGGCGGCGTGCATGAGCCAGCTGGCACAAGCACCGAACACCTTGACGGCACCACCGTGACTTTGTCGCGGCCAGGAATCGACGAGGTCTATGAGATTCGCAAGGACGGCCTGAAGCAGAGCTTCGTGCTGCATCACCTGCCGCGAGGCAACGGCGACCTAGTCGTGCGCGGCAATGTCGACACCGATCTCATCGCCGGCGAAGTCACCGAAGACGGCCTGATGTTTGAGATGCCCGGCGTGGCAAAGATGCAGTTCGGCCAAGTCATCGGATTCGACGCGGTCGGCAATCAGGTCATCGGCTCCATGAGCTACAGCGACGGGACGCTGGACTTCACTCTGCCCGCTGCGTTCGTCGACCAGGCCGTCTTGCCGGTGACCGTGGACCCGCTCATCGGCTCACGTCTTCAACTGAGCAACAACGGCTTGGCCTTGTTCGACACAGAAGACCCAGACGTGGCATACGACGCGAACAGAGACCGCTACCTCGTCGCATACCGTCAGTTCATCGGTTCGACTCCACAGATTCGGGCCGTTAGCTTGCCCAGGACGGGAACCACCAGCAACCTGATTTCAGTGACCACCAACGCCCCGTTTCCGAGCAACGCACGGGTAGCGAACGTAAACCTGCGAAACGCATTCCTCGTGGTGTGGGAAGATGGTTTCGACATCCACGCGGCTGGTGTCGGCATCAACAGCACAACGCATGTAACCTCGGCCATCTCGCTCACCAACAGCAACATCTCTCGCTTCCCGGATGTCGGCGGAGAGTTCACCACCATCGCCGACGACGCTGTCGTCATTTGGCGACGCACCACGACCGGTGCCATCCATAGCCGGCAAGTCGAACTGCAGGCTGCCGGCACCATCAGGGTGGTCGGCTTCGAACAGGTCGTTGCCCCGGACGGAAGCAACTGGGTGAACAGCGCCGCAACGATCTCCAAGAGCGGCGGCCCGACCGGACGCTTCCTCGTGACGCTCCATCGCAACTTCACCGGCAGCTCGCTGAACCGCATCCGCGGAATCGTGATCAGTCGCAATCAAGTCATCCTGGACCC
>CBESZZ010000594.1:0-2811 GCA_965534055.1 uncultured bacterium
CCCCGCCGCTCCAATTAACGTTCGCGGTATTCGGATTCGCTAGCTCGACCCAACAAGTCTGCGGCAGCTGCACGCTGTTCCCGGATCTGAATCAGAGCGCGACGTTCCTCACCATGACGAACGGGCGTGGTCAGGCGCGTATCGCACTTCCACTTCCGAACGACAGCTCGCTCCGCGGGCTAAACTTCTGGGAGCAATGGATCGTGCCGCAGCCTAGCAATCCAGCATGCTCAATGTTCGGGTTCGACATGTCGAACGGGCTGCGCGTAACGATCCAGTAGCGCTTCTGACGCGGCAGAGCGCGCAGGTACCGACTCACGCGGTTCGCCCGTGCTGAAAGCCACGGGCAAGTTGGGACGGTGCCAAGCATCGCACCCGATCCGCTCGGATCTAGTGGATCACGAAGTGGCAGCCGAGCGATGTCGTCACGCCTTGGGTCCCAAGCACCACTGCCTGCGTTCCGAACGCGCCGAACATCGCCACGCCCGCAGGAACGGGCACGCTGAGCTGGAAACTCTGACTCGTCACCTGCAGTGCGAGCAACGTTTGCAGCGGAGCGGGCTGTAGAAGCGCATCCCCGAAGATTGTCGGGTAGGGAGACGCTGGCAGTCCGAGCAAGCAGAACACGAAGTCGCCCGGTGCAGCGGTGAGGCGAAAGTCGATTCCTCCTGGCTGCTGACGCGTGATGACAGTGGGCACGATGCGGCTTTGCACGGGCGCCGAACTCTGAATGACGGGTACGCCCGGCAGAGTCCCCATGGGGTTGAGTTGAATCGTCGGATCAATCGTGACCGTCCCTCCGAACTCGCGAATCGCTGATTGCGCCAGCGGAAAGCCGCCACCCTGCATCAAGGCCGATGCATCACCGCCGATGATGAGGTCACAGCCAAACGCAGAGATTGCGGGTTCGGTGACCGCGACCGCCCGAAACACGGGTTGGGAAATCTCGACGCGCGAAGCAGACGCGTTGATGGGCCACCCGAGCCCCAAACCAATACGAGTCACACCGAGCATGCAATCCGTGAGGAGGACTCGACTCCCACCGACGGACACAGCTGGCGAACCAAACACAGACAAATTGTGCAAGGACACGAAGTCACTGTTCTGGATCAGAACTCCGGGCTTCGCCGGACCAGCCATGGGGCCAAACTCATCGTTGTGAACATCTTCGAGATGCACCGCACCACTGCAGTCGATGATCTGGATTCCGAGCTCCGAATTGCGCGCCGCTTCAAAACCGACAAAACGAAACGTCTCGCCTGCGGGAACGTCGCGCACTTCGAGATTCAACGAGAGGCTCCGGAGTTGAGGCGGAGCGTTGATTCCGAAGACCGAGATGCCCTGATTCGTACTCGCGAAACCATAGGCAAGCGGAGGACCGCCCGCGGAGTCCCCGCGCACTTCCACGGTGTCTCCGTGAACCGCGACGGCGAACGCCGCCGAAAGCGTTGAGAAGTTGGACCCCGGCCGCGCCAAAGCGTCGACGACGTAGCGACTCTGGGCACCAACGACGCCACCAGCCAAAAGTGTGCAAGCAACGAGAGAAGAGAATCGAATCATGGTTTCCTTCAAGAGTTTTCGAATCGATAGGCTCTGTGCCTAACCCTGTAACCCAACCATTCCACCTGCGTCCCGAGCCCACGTGTAAGTCACGCCGCAGGGCAGAACGGACAAGCAACTACCATACCAAAACTGAGTGCGCGGTAGCGGACGCGCCACCCATCCGTGCTTTGGAGATCGATTCCGAGGCGGCGAGCACCAGGCAACCGCCTAGGATCCGCAGACAATGCTTGCTCTTCGCTTCATGCGGCTTCCGCACCTCGCCACGGTCCTTACCGCTGCACTCCTGCTGAACGCGTGCACCGGACCGCGTGATCAGTTGATCGTGCTGAGCTTCAACATCCATCACGGGGAAGGCACCGACGGAGTCTTCGATCTGGAGCGAATTGCGCGGGTCATTCGAGACTCGGATGCAGACCTCGTCGCCCTGCAGGAAGTGGACCTCGGCACCGAGCGCTCTGGTGGCGTCGACCAAGCGGCCGAACTCGCACGCCGGACCAGCATGCGCCATGTGTTCGGGGAAGCGATTCCCTTCCAGGGCGGTTCATACGGCGACGCGATCCTCACGAAGTTGCCCCTGCGCGATGAGATCGTGTGGCCTTTGCCCGCTGAACCTCACCACGAGAAGCGCGTCGCGGTTGGTGGCCTGGTTGAACTGCCTTCGGGAGCGATCATCCGCTTCATCGGCACGCACCTCGATCACACGCAGGACCCTGCGGATCGAGTCGCGCAGACCGAAGCCCTGCTGGCTCATCTCGCATCAACCGATCCGGCGCCACCCCCCACCCTGCTGCTCGGCGATCTGAACGCGGGCCCGAACAGCGAACCGCTCAGGCTCCTACTCGAGCGCTTCACGTCCGCCGCACCAGGCGGCATCCCCAGCTCTCCGAGCCACGCGCCGGTCAATGCGATCGACTGGATTCTCTACGCCCCGAAGGACCACTGGGAGGTGCTTGAAGTGCACACACTCCATGAACCCATCGCATCGGATCATGCTCCACTGCGCGCAGTGCTTCGGCGCATCCAACGCTGAGGATCGTTGGTTCCGAGTTGCTGAATTAGGACGGCAAACGCTCCTTGCCCTCACGGCCGCCAAACCGCGGCAAGTCATCACCGAGATTCGACCAACGCGGTGCCCGGTCCGCGAATGCATGCTTCGCAGGCTCGCAGTCGGGCGGTGCGTCGAAGAGCACCAAGGACAAATCGAGTTCGTCCGGCGCGTCTTGGCCTTGCCAAGCCATCGGCGTGCCG
>CBESZZ010000595.1:0-2804 GCA_965534055.1 uncultured bacterium
CGCGATCCGCTTGTAGAGCGCCAGATTCAGCTAGCGGTCCTCAAAGAGCGTGCGGCGAATGATGCCGCCGGGTGGTTTCGCATCTGGGATGGTCCAAACCGCTTTCCAGGGGAGAGCGTTCATCGCGGTCGCGCGCACTTGATAGACCCCGGGGAACACGTTGACGGTGCGCATAGGCTCATCGCGCACCATGAGCACATGGTTGCCGTGCACATCGGTCACTTCGTAGTTCACGTCGCGCACGTCGCCGCGTTTGGGCACGAGCACCTGCAGCTTCACCAGACGTGGTGTGCGCACAACGACTGTAGGTTGCACCGACGGATCGACCGAGATCGGGAACGTGCGGCCCGAGAGAGTTGCGTTTAGCTCGATGAGGCCAGCGGGGAGCGGCCGGATGTGCACCCCATCCGCGAGCGGGATGCACTTTGCGTGCGCAGAATCGATTGGCTTGAACACGCCAGGACTGACTGGGCCGTCTGGCCCGACGAACTTCACGAGGAGCTCGTAGCTCGGCACCAACTCGAACTTGTGTTCCGCCGTGCCGGCGACCAACTGCACGGTGGTTTCCTGAGGAATGAAGTCATCAGCTCGCACCTTGAGTGCGAATTCCTCACCGCTGGCAAGAACGACAAATCGAAACTCACCGTCGACACCGGCGTACTGCCACAGACTTCCCAGCTCTAGCGACGCCCAGACAGGCTCATCGGCATGCATCACCTGCCCTTGGATCACGCAAAGGTTGTCGGTCGGCGGGGAGAGCACCGTGGTCAGCCGTCCCTCTGCCGCAGGGAGCTGCACCCGAGATTCGCACATCGAGATCCCACCGTGACTCAGAACCCGTGCGATGACGAACCGGCCTGGCAAGACGGACGGCAGATGCACCTCGCCGCGTTCGTCCCACGCGTACTTTGCGCTGCCGCTACCGAGCGACGAATGAGTGCTGCTTTGGCAGAGGGGCGCCCCACCCGCATGGTGCAGAGGCGAAGGTGAAAACTGCCATTGGGTGGCGCGGTATTTCGCAAGCTCTTCGGGGGTGCCTGCGAGATCTTCGAACACCGGCTCACTCATCTCGATTTGCAGCTGCGTCGTCTTGGCCAACGCGAGGTCTGCATCCAAACGAACCACCCAAGCGTTGCCGGGCATCAGCACATAGCGAGACGGCTGCGCTGCGGTGCCTAGACCACCCAGCGACGGATAGCGCGCGATCGCAAATCCACGAGCACCGATCGGCAGTTCATCCGACGGGTCGACGACATGCACCGTGCACTTCCCGCGAGCGTCAGTCACCGAAGTCTCCCGCGCACCCTTCACCGTCGCACCTGCCACCGGTTGATCGCTGGTGTCCTCGATGATCACGTGCAGCTCTCTCAACCCTTGGAGGGTGAGCGTTCCGAGGTCACCGCTCCGGGGGAGCTCACCCGCAGCCCAAGTGCGCCTGAACTCCTGTGCTCCGCGAAGGTCGTCGACTTCAAGTTCGGCAGCAAGAACCTTGGGCCACGCGACAGCGACTCCATCCACTCCATGGGATTCCAACAAGCGGATGCTGAAGTAGCCGGTTTCATCGCACAAGGCTTCGCCTCCGCCGAACTCGTCGGCTTCAAGCTCCACGTAGAACTCCACCTCCGCACCGTCAGCCGGTGTGCCGTCCGCTAGCTGCACGTGGCCAAAAACGGCGGGCAGCCTGGCCAAGACAAGGAGGAGTTCCGAAGTCGGGCCCGGGATCGAGACGATGGTCGGATCCGTCACGCGCAAGGATGCTCCCGATGCGCGCCATGCAAACGGCGCGTATTCAGGGAAGCTGATCTCACCCGTCCAGTCTGGCTTCAACCCTGTGAAAGCGAAGCGGCCCGCGGCATCGGTGTTCACATGGATGAAGGACTGCACATCGCCGCGCCTCTCCAATGCGTCTTGCAGAGGACTGGTCCACAGGTCATGAGGGACAGGGTCGAGATCGAAGAGGTAGCTCTCTGCGGCTAGCCTGAGCGGAACGCCAGCAGCGGGGGTGAGACTGCCTTCCAGAACGACTCGGCCGGCGACCGTTGCGCCTTGCGGGAGCGCAACGCTGTGGATCCAGGTGTCCGTGGATGTGTTGCTTGTCTGCAGGGCGGCCTTGGTGAGGATCGCGCCGTGCGGCGGCCTGGATTGGGGCAGGACGAGGAGGCGGGCTTCATCCGCGTTGAAGTCGAAGCGAGCTCGGCCGGCGGCGTCGGTGGTTTGCTCTTGGACGTGCTTGTTGACCTGAAGCAAGACGGCTGCGCGGGGTACGGGTGCGCCGTCTTCGGCTTGGACGGTTACCTGGAGTGCGTCGGCCGAGACATCCGCGGATTGCGCTGCGGCGCCGGTGTCGATGAGCTGCTCTCGCTTCGACGGGTCGTGAGCACTTGGTAGCCAACGGGCTGTCTCCGCGACATCACCCTGTGGTGCATCTGCGGGTGCGCCTGAACCAGGCGACGTCTCGTCAGCTCTCAGCGTCGCCCAAAGCAGCAGGGCAAGGGCTGTGAGCAGGATCGCTGCTGCTACGAGGGTAGAGCGGGTGCTTCGAGTCTTGTGCTTCGCCATGTCGGTACGCTGCCAGGCACAGAGCCATCATCTTCACAACGAAGATGTCGACTCTGTGCCTGACAGCGTATTCAGCGACGCTTCTTCGGAGGCCTCCGGGGAGGCCCGATGCAGAGGCGGTTACTCGCCGGTGACTGTGTCTACCTCAGGAGTCGGCACAGGCGGGTCGTCGATGCCATCCAGCTTGATGGCAGGGCCGCCGTCGTCGAGCAAGCCGGCCTTGGTGATGCGGCCGATCTCTTCGG
>CBESZZ010000596.1:0-2787 GCA_965534055.1 uncultured bacterium
CGAGTCCACGCGAGCTGACTTGGACTTCTCAGGCACCATGCAGAACCTGTTGAACTCGGGCGGCATGGGTGATGGCGAAGTGAACCTGACGCTGACGTGGCAGGAGCAGAACATGCCCACCACCGCGGACGAGCGTGTGTTCGATGCCGCGGCCGGCCCTGACCTCTTGGTCGGCGTCGACTTTGACGAAACCGACGGCGAAGCCGGGATCGCGTTCTTGGTTCGTGCGCACAACGCGCCAGCCGACCCCGCAGATGCCACGAAGGTCGCAGGCAACTTCTTGGTCGGTGCGCAGACTGCGTTCGTCAACCCACGCCAGCCCGGCTCGGATGCGGCGATTGGCACGTTGGAGCTCACCCCACAGGGTGCGTTCCGCTTCGACATGGTGGGCGCCAACGGCGTCGACTTCTCCTACCGCGGCACCTTCGTGCTCGAAGATGAAGGCCGCATGGTGTTCGACGTCTCGGGCACCAACGAAACGTGGATCGGCGCGATCAGCCCCGATTACGCGACCGTGATTGTGTCCGACGCGTTTGTGGAAACGCGGTCGAACAACACCCCTGAACTGAACGTGTTCATGGCGTTGCGCGAGAAGCCACCGCTGTAGCGCGTCGCCGCAGGGCGCGACATCGAATCCGAGTGGACGTCCGTTCAGTCCACTTGAGCCACAGCAGCAAGCCAATCGAAGTAGCCGGGCCAGCTCTTCGCCACGCACTCGGCGTGCTCCACCACCACGCCCCGCTCGATCCAAGTACCGAGCAGAGCCAGAGCCATCACCACTCGATGGTCCGGCGCGGTAGCCAGCTCAAGGGCTCTATCACCGACGTTCCGCGGCACGGGCGCTGACATCACCACGCCCTCTGCGAGCTCTTCGCACGTTGCACCAGCAGCCCGCAGCCCGCGCACCATCGCAGCAATGCGATCGGTCTCTTTGATCCGCAGTGCTGGTACTTCGATGATTCGCGTCGTCCCAACGCGGCATGCAGCAGCCACGGCAACTCCCGGAAATGCGTCCGGCCGAGCGCCAAGTCCGTCCAGCGTCACGTCACCGCGCCGACTCAAGGTCGCGAGATCCGCGACCACGCCATCGTCCGCGTGAAGCACCTGGGCGTCCCTGCCAGCCCCCGCAGGATTCCAAGCCGGCAATCCATGCATCGCGGCCAACACCCGTGGGAATACGGAGGCTGAAGCGTCTACCGGTACGTCGATCCTCCAGCCGGCCAATTCGCCGCAGGCAACCGTCGCCCGCCATGCGCGCCGTCCGTTCACTTGCTCCACCTTCGCCTGCACGTCGAAGCCGAACTCTCGCAGGCTCGCCGCAGTCAACTCCAAATACGCCGTCGCACGCGGCTCCCAGGCGGTGATCCCCAGCGCGCTCGCCGCAGAGTCCCCACGGGCGAGCCGTACAGCCTGCCCAAGCAGCGCTCCCGACGCCGCTTGTGTCGTCTCTGCCGCGTTGACCTGCATGTCCTGCGCCCAAGCTGCGTCCCGGGACTCAATTGTGAGTGGCAAGTTCGACGCAGACACGCGACACCCCGCTTCGCGTAGCGCGTCCACAGCAGCTCCCATGGGCCGCGCATGAAGCCGCGCGTGGCCGGTGATGGCCACATTCAGGCCAAGCATGGGCAGCACCATGGCGAGCGTGCGCGCCGCGGTGCCGTTCTCGCCGAGGTCGAGACAGAGCGGGGTGCTCTGATTCCCGCCGGGCGCGTCGTTCAGGCCCGGTCCAGTCTCCTGCTTCCTGATGCCGAGTCCTTCAATTGTCAGTGTCGAGCCTCCAGGACTCTCCTCAATCGTCGCGCCCAGCTGTCGTAGTGCGCGAGCCATCCCCCGCGCATCGTCGCTGGTCGAGGCCCCGCAAACCGTCCGGGTCCCAGGCAGCAGCGCGGCGAGCAGAAACGCCCGCTGCGTCTCGCTCTTCCCGCCGGGCAAGTTCGGGCTCCCCAAGTCTTCTGGGATGCCGTGGCGCTGGGGTCGAATTCGCGTGGGCATGTCGAGCGTTTGTGCGGCGGTGCTCTACCCGACTCAAAAAGCGGTGGCCTGCTGGATCCGGAATCGGACCAACAATGGACCATTCGGAGGTCGGGTTCTAATCTGCGCCATTGTCCTGTGCACCGCGCGGTGCGGACAGCGAAAACGCACGATACCAACTTGGAACACCCCGTGACCTCCACGACATCGCCCGTTCTCTCCATCGACTTTCCCGGCGCGAAGCCGCTTGGCAAGGGCAAGGTGCGTGAGCTCTTTGCTCTGGGCGAAGACCTGCTCTTGGTCGCCACCGACCGCATCTCTGCGTTCGACGTGGTGATGAACGAGGGCATCCCCCACAAGGGTCGCGTGCTGACCAGCGTGTCGAAGTTCTGGTTTAAAGAACTCGCTGACGTTGTCCCTCACCACCTGCTTTCCACCGATGTCGACTCGTGGAGTGAGCTGTCCGCAGAAGCCAAGGACATCCTGCGCGGCCGCTCGATGCGCTGCCGTCGCGCCGTGCCGATGCCGGTCGAGTGGGTCGTGCGCGGCTACCTCACTGGCAGCGGCTGGAAGGACTACCAGGCAACGGGCGTCGTCTCGGGCATCGAGCTACCCAAGGGGCTGCAACACGCCAGCAAGCTTGAACCCGCAATCCTCACGCCGTCGACGAAGGCCGATACCGGTCACGACGAGCCAATCTCTTTCGACCAGGCCGCCGAACTAGTCGGCAAGGACCTCGCGACGCAGGCTCGAGACAAAGCCCTCGAGCTCTACGCCAGGGGCAACGCCTATGCCTCGAAGCGCGGAGTCGTGCTC
>CBESZZ010000597.1:0-2774 GCA_965534055.1 uncultured bacterium
GATCGCCTGCACGTTTACTTCCCTGATCCTTGGCCCAAGCGGCGCCACCGCGGCAGGCGATTCTTCACGGAGGACACACCCGAGCTGGTCTCTCGCGTGCTCAAACCCGACGGCTACCTCTTAGTAGCCACCGACAACGCTCGCTACGCCGGACAGATTGGGCGGATCCTGGGCGGCTCCAGGCTGCTGGAACGGGACCCCGAGGAAGAAGCCCACCTGATTGCTGAGGGCCCTGGCCACGGGTTCTCTCCCACCGACTTCGAACGCAAGTACATCGCCGCGGGCCGTATCATTCGCCGTTGGGCTTTCCGCAACGTCGGCGTCCAGTGAGCAGGCAGCCGCCCGGCGACTGGGCCCCAGCGACCCGGCCCATCATTTGGCGCGATGTGGGCGCGGTCCACGAGATGCGGTTCGAGCCAGGCTTCCCGGTCCGGGTCGACGACCGATTCATCGCCATCGTGCCACGCATCTTGAGCGACGGTACCCGCGCCTTCGCCGCCGTCGACGACCGCTGTCCCCACGCCGGCGCCTCGCTGGCCTCGGGCTGGCTCGACGGTGACCAGCTGGTTTGCCCGCTGCATGGCTGGGAATTCGATCTCGACACCGGCACGTGTCCCGTTGGCGCAGAGTGGGCAGTGCAGACCTGGCCTGTGCGAGAAGTCGGTGGGCGGCTGCAACTGGGGCTCTGGCCGACGCCTCCGCAGCCCACTCCCCCGCGCTAAGGGCGCCGCGAGTCACGCGCCGTCTCCACCGGCCCGGCCCCGCCCTTCTATGGCTGCCGCCCGCGAGCTATCGTCCTGCGCTTCCTTCCCCATCCTCATAACATCGGCCGCAAGGTTGGCCGCACACCGGAGTCCCCGTGACCGACGGAATCGAAGCCGACCGCCTCGAAAAGCGCCGCGCCCTGGAAGCACAGGACGTCGACAACTACCCCGCCCGCGTACCAGAGCACGAAGCGGTGGCTGCGTGCCTCGCGCGCGTTGAAACCGCCCAGGGCGAAGAGGTCTCCGTGGCAGGCCGCCTTAGCCAAGTGCGAGACTTTGGCAAACTGCGGTTCTCCCATCTCACCGACCGCTCCGGCCAAATCCAAATTGGCTTCCAGCGCGATCGGATGCCCGAGTTCTGGCCCGACCGCAAGAAGATCGAAGCCAACGACTGGGTTGTCGTGCGCGGCGAACTCGGCAAGACCCAGAAGGGCGAGCCGACGATCTGGGCGGCCGAGGTCACCCTCGCGTCCAAGTCGTTGCGACCCGCGCCAGAGAAGTGGCACGGTCTCCAGGACGTCGAAGCGCGCTACCGCATGCGCTACGTCGACCTGTTCGCCAACCCAGATGTGCGCGCGACGTTCGCGATGCGTTCGCGCATCATGCGTGAGACGCGGGCGTTCTTCGACCAACTCGACTACCTGGAAGTCGAGACCCCGATCCTGCAGCCGCTGTTCGGCGGCGCCACAGCACGGCCGTTCAACACGCACCACAACGCGCTGGACATGCCGCTGTTCTTGCGCATCGCGCCGGAGCTCTACCTCAAGCGCTTGCTGGTTGGCGGCATGGAGCGGGTCTACGAGATCGGCCGCGTGTTCCGTAACGAAGGCATCAGCAAGAAGCACAATCCCGAGTTCACCATGCTCGAGAGTTACGAAGCATGGACGGACTTCCGTGGGATCATGGCGCGCGTCGAGGGGCTCTTCGAACACCTGTGCACCACCGTGCTGCAGGGCCGCACCGACGTGGAGTTCCGCGGCAAGACCTACGACCTGAAGCCACCGTTTCAGAAGCTGCGCTACACAGACCTCTTCAGCGAGCACAACAACGGCCTCGACTTCTTTGATGAAGTCGGTGTGCTCGCACGTGCCAAAGAGCTGAAGCTGCGGCACGCGGGGCTGCCCCACGAAGTCATTGCAGGCGACGTCTTCGAAGCCACCGTCGAGGATCACCTCGAGGGCCCGGTGTTCGTTTACGACTACCCCAAGGCGATCTGCCCCCTCGCGAAGGCAAGCGATGAAGATCCGCGCATCGCCGAACGATTCGAGATGTTCGTCGCTGGCATGGAGATGGGCAACGCGTTCAGCGAGCTCAACGACCCGATCGATCAGGAAGAGCGCTTTGAGAAGCAGCTTGAGCACAAGGACGATGAATCACCTTCCGAGGTGGACGTCGACTATGTCCGCGCGCTTGAGTTTGGGATGCCGCCGGCCGGCGGACTTGGCATCGGCATGGACCGACTGACGATGTTGCTAGCCGGATGCGACTCCATCCGCGACGTGGTGCTGTTCCCGCTGCTGCGTCGCCTTGACCCGAAGAGCGAGGATTCTAGCCTCGCGGAAAGCGCCGAGAACGAGCCCGTCACGGAGCGCTGATTGCCGTTCTTCCCGTCGATCTCGGCATCCACGCTCCTGCTTGCCTTCCGCTACCTGCGGTCGCGCGTCGTCAACCTCCTAGGGGTTGGCGGCATCGCACTGGCGGTCTGGGCGCTCATCGTCGTGATCGCGGTGTTTTCGGGATTCATCAGCGGTCTGCGTGACAACTTCCGCGACAGCTCACCGGAGATCCTTGTCGATCGTCTGCCCGAGCCCGCGTCGTACGACGTGTTCCGGGCGACGATTGAAGCGGATGAAGCGGTGGTCGCGACGGCACCGCGTCTCGATCACTACGGGATCTACTGGCCGGTCGCGATGGGCCTGCGCACGGAGCGACAGTTCACGCAGGCGCTCGACTTCCACAGCATCGCCTACCGCTTTGTTCGGCTGGTTGGCATTGATGCAGAACGAGAAC
>CBESZZ010000598.1:0-2767 GCA_965534055.1 uncultured bacterium
CCGACATCGTCGGGGAAGTCGCTCTGCTACCACCTGCCGGTGCTCGATGTGCTGCTGCGAGAGGGTATGGATGCACGGGCGCTGTACCTGTTCCCCACGAAGGCGTTGGCTCGCGATCAAATGGACACGCTGGAAGGCGTGCTGAAGACAGCGGGACACGGCGAGCTCAACGTCGCGGTTTACGACGGGGATACGCCGCCGGCGGTACGCCGATCGCTTCGCGAAGGTGGGCACCTCGTCATCACGAACCCGCACATGCTGCACGCGGGGATCTTGCCGAATCACACCAAGTGGCAGGGCTTGTTCTCAGGACTGCGCTACGTCGTGCTCGATGAAGTGCACACGTTGTCGGGCATCTACGGCTGCCACGTTGCCAACATCATCCGTCGCCTCAAGCGCATCTGCGCGCACTACGGTTCCAACCCGGTGTTCTGTGCGAGCAGTGCGACCATCGGTAATCCGGCCGAGCATGCGCGGCGGTTGCTGGAGGTTCCCGTGGAGGTGGTCGATGAAGATGGCTCCGCTCAGGGACCGAAGCACTGGTTGTTTGTCAATCCGACGCTGGTCTCCGAAGCGTCTGGGATGCGCTTGCCGGCCATGGACGTCGCGCGCCAGCTTTCGGGTCAGCTGCTTCAGACAGATCTCCAGTCGATTTACTTCACGCGATCGCGAATCAGCATGGAGGTGTTGCTGAAGTACGTGCGCGACGAAGCTGCTGCGCGGCAGATCAATCAGGATCAGGTGGCAGGGTATCGCGGTGGCTATCTCCCGAAGCTGCGGCGTTCCATCGAGCAAGGGTTGCGCAACGGGGAGGTGAAAGCCGTCGTGTCCACTTCGGCGCTGGAGCTCGGCATCGACGTGGGGAGTTTGGATGTTTGCGTGCTGGTCGGCTATCCGGGCACCGTGTCTAGCACGTTCCAGCGCGCTGGCCGGGTTGGTCGACGACAGCAGGCAAGTGCCGTGCTGTTCGTCGCGCGGAGCTATGCCATGGATCAGTTTCTGATTCAGAATCCCGGTTGGTTGTTCGACGTGCCGCGTGACAACGTCACGATCGATCCAGACAACCCGATCGTGTTGGCAAGCCACGTGAAGTGCAGCGCGTTTGAGTTGCCCTTCCGGGCCGGCCAAGGGTTCGGGGAGACCCCAGACCTGAACGACGTGCTCGAGTTTCTCACCGATGATCTTCGCGTGCTGGCGCGCCAGGGTGATGAATGGCACTACGCGGATCTCACCTATCCCGCCGAGGGTGTCAGCCTGCACGCGGCGGACATGGACAACGTGGTCATCCAAGACAGCGAAACGCGCAAAGTCTTGGCCGAGATCGATCGCCCGTCTGCGATCACGGAGGTCTACGAAGGCGCGATTTACGGTCACCAAGGCGATCAATACCTCGTCGAAGCCTTCCACTACGACGACCGTCGGGCCTACGTGAAGCGTGTGGACGCGGATTGGTTCACGGAAGCGGAGACCGAAACCGAAGTGCGCGTGCTGCACGTTGACGAGACCGCGAAGTACTCGACCTACGACGCACATCTGGCCGAGGTTCACGTCTCGACGCTGGCGAAGGCGTTCAAGAAGATCAAATTCTACACCCGCGAAAATGTAGGGATTGGCGAGATTCATCTGCCGCCCGAAGAGTTCGAGACCGAGGCATGTGTGCTCGCGTTGAGGGCCACGCTTGCCGAGGAACTCGGGATGCGAAAAGGCGCTGAAGCCGCATGTCTCTCGGGGGTGGGCGAGCTCATCCAGGGACTCGTACCGCTGTTCGTACGGGTGGATCCAGGGGACGTTCGGGTAACCGCAGAAGTGTGTCATCCGGTGTTTGAGTGTCCGACGCTGACGATCTACGACCGGATTCCCAACGGTGTGGGGCTGTCGGAGCGCATCTTCGCAATTCACGACGAGATTTTGACGGCGGCACACGGCGTGGTCACACGCTGCGGTTGTCGGGGGGGCTGCCCGTCGTGCATTGGCCCGGCGATCGAAGCTGGAGCCCGAAGTAAGCCCGTCGTGCTGTCGATCCTGGAAGGAATGATGCGTGGCCATCCGGAGTTTGAGCCTGGTGTGGCAGAGCGCGTCGACGGATCTGGCCAGCCCAGCCGTGAGGTGACCCGCAGTGCGGCGTCCATCGGCGGGGCATCGACCGCGCAGCAGGTCCGCGGCGGAGGCGGTGGCTCGTTGGAAGCCGGCCCATCCTCGGTGCATGGACATTCCGGTGGTGGATCCGACGCATGAAGCGCCGCAGCCTGCGCAGCAAGCTGCAGCGTGCGCACGGCTTGGAGCCCGAGGAGTCCCCTCCAGCACTCGGCCAAGACGCGGCGATCGAGGGGCAGCCGCCGGATGCTGCCACGCGTGACGAATCGACCGACGATGCAAGCATCCGTCCGGAACGCCGTGAATCGCGCATTCGCGCGGCATTGCAGCGTCAGCAGGCACGGGAAGAACGGCAACAACCCTATCGGTTTGGGCGAGATGCTGGCCGTCGCGGACCGCGCGAACCGGTGGAGCTTCCCAGCGGGCACACGATCGAAAACTCTCGCGGTTCATGCTTTGTGCGTCGCCTGCACTATCCGCTGACAACCATGCATGGTGCGATGCCGCTGCAGTCTGCCGTTGGGTTTGACGCGACGGTGCTCGGCGATCTTGCGCGGATGGACTGTTCTTCACTCGCGCTGCAGGACTGCCTGTTCTTCGACACGGAGACCACGGGTTTGATGGGGGGCGCGGGCAACACGGTGTTTCTCACCGGTGTGGGTTGGTTTGAAAC
>CBESZZ010000599.1:0-2760 GCA_965534055.1 uncultured bacterium
AGCACGTCCGTGCAATACGATTTCGATTCGAATGCTTTCATGCAGCCGAGGACCTGAGCGGAAAACGCTTCGTTGATTTCGAATCTGGACAGATCGCTGAACGCGATCCCGGCGTCGGCAAGTGCGTGTGGTGTCGCGTGGACCGGGCCCAACCCCATCACTTTGGGATCGAGTCCTGCACGTCCTGTGCCACGAACTGTGGCGAGTGGGCGTAGTCCTTCAGCCTCGGCGCGAGCCAGCGACATGGCCAAGATGGCCACCGCGCCGTCCGTGACTTGGCAGGCGTTGCCGACCGTGACGTCGCCTTCGCGCTTGTCGAAGATCGGGCGAAGCTTTGCTAGCGCTTCGATCGTTTGGTTGGCACGCACGCCATTGTCTGAAGTGGTGGCACCGAATTTGGGCGGGGCCATGTAAGGCGCGATCTCCTGATCGAAGCGACCACTCTTCGCTGCCGCAGCTGCGCGTTGGTGACTTGTGAGTGCGAACTCATCTTGGTGCTCGCGATCCACCCCGAAGCGTCGTGCGACGTTCTCCGCGGTGTGACCCATCATCAATCCCGTGGTCGGGTCGGTGAGGCCCTCGACGATCGCGATGCGCGGCTTCAAGAAGGACGGCCTGAACTTGGCCATCGCCGAGAGCCGTTGCCAGCCGGAGCGGGCCTTGCTCATTCGCTGGAAGAACCGCGTCAACTGCGGACCCATGATGAGCGGAAAGCCGGACATTGACTCTGTTCCGCCAATCAAGAACACGTCGCCTTCGCCGGCGCGCAGCTTGGTTTGCGCAGCGACGATGGCTTCCATCCCCGAAGCGCAGTTGCGCATGACGGTGTAGGCGGGAGTCGTCACGGGCACGCCCGCGCGAAGTGCGGCGACTCGCGCTACGTTGGCTTCGCGTGCGTCAGGGCCCGCGCAACCAAACACGACTTCGTCGATCTTGTCGGCATCGAAGCCGGTGCGGTCGAGTGTCTCGCGCATAGTGTGCGCGGCGAGATCTGCGGCGGAAGCGCCCTTTAGCTCAGTCGAAACCTTGCTGAATGGCGTGCGATAGCCGGCGACGAGCGCCAGCGTGTGACGGGGGTCTGGTTGTTTCTGCATGCTGTTCTCAGACCTGTGGTCGGGAATCCAGGAAGCGCTTCTCTTTCATCTCCGTCTCCATCCCGATGCGTCGCAGCATGGAATCGAGGTCTTCGACTTCGACTCGGTTCGGCGAGACTTCGATGCGCCCTTTGAACTCTTCACGGATGCGCGTTTCGGTGGCTTTGAGGTCTGCACCCTGACGCACCGCGAGTCGCAAGACGATCTCGTCGACTTCAAGCGGGTCGTTGTCCTTCTTCTTCAACTCGATCTGCCATTCTTCGACTGACTCGAGTTCACCGAGGATCATCGCGCAGTCTTCCAGGTTGACCAGCGTGCCCTTCACCTTCATCAGGTTGAGGTCCTTGACGCTGCTTTCGCGGGTTAGATCGTTGCTGATCCGCGGAATCGTGCGTCCGCAATGTGGGCACGGTTCGTGAATCATCCCGCCGCGGACACGGTCGCCCGTGCGGTAGCGGAAGACGCTGCTAGCGCGACCCTGAAGCGGCGTGAAGACCAGCTCGCCGTCTTCGCCTTCAGCGACGGGTTCGCCGGACTCCGGATCGATAACTTCGAAGACTGCCATGTCCGGGTACACGTGGTAGCCGCTCGACGAGTCGTCCTTAGTCGGACACTCCGCAAACGCCATCCGCGCTTCGGTGAAGCCGTAGGTGCCGAGCACGGTGACGTCTCCAGCTCCCATCTGTGCGAGCATGGCGCGAATCTTCGCCTTCATTCCCTGCGGCACACGCTCTGCACCAAGGACCACGGTTCGAATCGAACTCAGGTCGTGACCTTCCTGCACTCCGCGGCGCAGCAAGTGGTAGATGTAACCCGGGACCCCGATCAGGGCCTCTGCCCGCAATCGAGCGATGGCGCGAAGGTCGCCAGCAGAGCCCATGACTTTGCCGCCGCCGGTGCTGAGCACCATCATTCCGGTTTCCATGCCCGCGAACACCACCTGCCAGAACGCGAGGTGGGGTGCGTAAGGGAAGATGTTCGCGATCCGAGTTTCGGAATCGATGTCGAGCACTTCCACCAAGCGACGTCCCGTTTCGTGGAGGTTCGCGATGTCGTGCGGCGAGTAGAAGAACGGGATCGGATCCGCGGATCGTCCCGTCGTGAACGTCATGAAGCTGGGATAAAACTCGCGGCGAAAGCGCTCTTTGACGCTCTTTTCTCCGCGTGTCCATTTTTGCCACAACAGCGGTAGCTTGCGCCGCATGGGCCACGCACGCTTCAACGTCGCGGGGTCCGGCTGCAGGATGAAATCCTTGAACCGTTGCGGTTCGTCGTCCGTCGGAAGTAGGTCCAACTTCGACGACAATGGGACTCGTCGCAGGTCGTCGACCGTGCGAATTGAGTCTGCGGTTAGGCCGTGCTTGGCGAACAACTCGCGATAGTGCGGGCTGAACGGCATCAAATACTCACGCACCAGCCGACTCAGAAGACGATCCTGTAGCCGTCTCTGCTCGGCTGCGGGCATTCGTTCCAGTTCCTTCCAGCGGCTCGACATCTGTGTGGGCGGGTGCGCTCGATCTGCAGGCCGACAACGAAGTCGATGGGCCTGTCAGTGGCGGGACGCCGCTCTCCTAATAGCTACGGGTTCACGGTGAGTTTCAGACAACCAGGGCGGGCTTCCGATCTATCGGATCTGGAGCGTTTCACCTTGTGCCGCTCCGCGACC
>CBESZZ010000600.1:0-2760 GCA_965534055.1 uncultured bacterium
AAGCGTGTCGCGGCTCGGCTCGACCAGCCAACCGGTCAGCGTCCCGCAGTAGACACAGCCGCTGTCCAAGCCCAGAGCATGGGGACGATCGCTGAAGCCGCGCCTGGCCCAGTGGCCGAACACAATCCGGCCTTGGTCCGCCCACTGCGCGGTTTGCACGTGGTCATCCCACGGCAAGAACGGCGAGTCTGGCGGTGGCCAGTCAGATGCGGGTCGTTCGCCGGCATTCGTGCAGTAGCGCAAGCTGACTGCGTCCCGCGCGAAGTCCGAGTCGCGCCCGTGCTCGATCAGGTCCGCCAGCTCCGCTGCACCCCACGTGGGCAACAACCCGGCATGCACCATGAGCGCATCGATATCCTCGATGCGGCGCACCACCGGCCAAGCGGCCAGAAACTCGCGCAGCTCCGGGAGGTCGTCGAACCTGCCTTTCGCGAGCCAACTCAGGTCGTGATTGCCCAGGATGCCCTCGGCCCCAAGTGTCACACAGCGTCGAACCACGTCGAGAGAATCGGACCCCTTGGCCACGAGATCCCCCACGGGATGCAGCACATCGACGCCGGGCTGAAAGTCTGCGGCCGCGAGCAACCGCTCAAACGCGCCGAGACAACCGTGGATGTCGCCGACGAAGAGACGTCGCACGAGTGCCGGCTAGCGCTTTTCGCGCGCCACGTATTCGAGGTCGCCTTTGCCGATCCAGTTCGCGCGTGGGCGAATCAGGCGGTTGTTGGCGTACTGCTCGAGCACGTGGGCAATCCAGCCGGAGATCCTGCTGAGCGCGAAGATCGTCGTGTACATGTCGGGCTCGATGCCCATGTAGAAGTAGGTCGACGCACTGTAGAAATCGACGTTCATGTCGATGCCCTTGCGCTCCTTCATGAGCTTCTCGAGCGCGCTCGACATCTCATACCACTTCGGATCATCCGATTGCTTCGCGAGCTTGCCAGCGAACTCCTTCAAGACCAGCGCGCGCGGGTCGACCACTTTGTAGACCCGATGGCCGAAGCCCATGATCTTTTGGCCTTCAGCGAGCATCACATCCAGTGAGCTCTCCACCGCGTCGACACTGCCGATCTTCATCAGCATGTTCATGACTGCGGTGTTGGCGCCGCCGTGCAGCGGACCTTTCAGCGTGCCGATGGCCGACGTCATGCACGAGTAGATGTCGGAAAGCGTGGCAGCAGTGACGCGGCCAGAGAACGTCGAAGCGTTGAAGCCGTGTTCCGCATGCAGGATCAAGCACACGTCGAACATCCGCGCCATGTCAGACTTCGGCTTCTCGCCGTTGAGCATGTAGAGGAAGTTGGCGGCGTGGTTGAGCGACGCGTCGGGTGCGACCACTTCCTTTCCAGCGCGCAAGCGCGCGTAGGCGGCGATCAGCGTCGGCAACTGCGCGGTGAGACGCACGGCGCGTTCAAAGTTGGCCGTCTTGTCGTCGATCCCGCCAGCGATGTCATCCATGGCGAGCGCGGACACCATCGTGCGAAGCGCGTCCATGGGCTCCATGGTTCCGGCAAGCTCGCCCAGCAACTTCATCACCCGTGGCGACAGCTCACGGTGCGAGCGCAGTTGCTTGTCGAACGCGGCGTATTCCTTCGCCGTCGGCAACTCGTTGTTCCAGAGGAGCCAGGTGGTCTCCTCAAAGTCCGAGTGCTCCGCCAGATCTCCCGCGAGGTACCCGCAATAGCGGAGCTCACCGACTGTGCCATCGATCCTGCCGATGGCTGAATCTGCGGCAGTGACTCCTTCAAGCCCTCCTTTGGAGGGTGCCTTACTGCTCTGTGCCATGGTCGGATCTTCTGTGCTTGCCAGCTCTTGTGCGCGAAATCCTGCGAGCGAACGCACCGATCGACCTGTGCAGGACCGGTCACGGGACAAACCCCGTCGGAGCGCCTAAGGCTCCTATGCCGCGAATCGCGCCAGAGCCTGCGAATCCGCAGAAGTTAGCGGCCCAGCGGGCGATCCGCAACGATCGCTGTGCAGCCAAAAGCGGGCGGCACGCGCCGAGACTCCTCTGCGGCCGGGCCCCAACCGTGAGTGGGACCCGCAGCGGGCACCGCGGCAGGGTGCCGCGAGCCAAGGAAGAGCCGTCTTAGGGAATCGGCGTCACGGCCACGGGCACCGAACCCAGGCGCTTCACGCCCAGGAGGAAGCCCGGATCGAACGTGATCCCCGAGAAGTAGGACGTCAGTCCCACGAACACAGGATCCGCCGGAATGGTCAGAACCGCGGTTCCCTGCCCCAACGCGTCGAGCATGCCAGCATTGCCAGCAAACACCGAGCTGCCCGTGAACGAGGCCACCAGCAGGAAGTCGTTATTCAGTGGGAGCGTCCGGCAGCCGCCCAGGTCAATGCCCGGAGTTGTGCCCAGCGACCAGCCGATGAGGAACATCGATCCGGCATCGCCGGGGCTCGTGTAGGTGATCTGCACGGTCGAACCGATTTGCCCGGTGCCGACAGCGACCGTAGTCGGGGCCGTACCGCTGATCTCCAGATCGACATCCAGGGCAACCGCCTGGTCGTAGTTGGTCACGGTCACCGACTTCGTGCGGCTCTGGTGCCCTGGAGCCGCGAATGTGACACTCCACGTGCCGAGTGGCAGCCACAGGCCGTAGCGACCGTCCCGAGCGCGGGCGCGGGTGACTTCCTGGTGTGAAAACTGGTTGGGTGAGAACGTGATCGAGGCTTCCAGTGGCGCGCCACCCTGAACGGAGCGCACGTGGCCACGAAGTGCCGGCTCCCAGTCGAGCATCGCGTTGCGAA
>CBESZZ010000601.1:0-2750 GCA_965534055.1 uncultured bacterium
CGAGACACAGCCCTTACGAGGACAGCGGATCCGCGGTCAACACCGTGTTCCATAATGGATACAACCCGTTCTTCACGGATCTCATCGCCACGACGAACACGCAGAGCGATTGGACGGTGTTCGATAGCTCGCGCTTGAGCGACAAGTTCCCAACTGGAACAGACATCGACGTTCCCAGAGCGATGCAGGTTTGGCGCGAAGCCATGCTCGGCTCAGGAACCGTGTTCATCCACGGATTCGGTCCGCTCGCGGGCAGGCTCGCACTCGGCGGCGAAGTCTTGGCACCGGGTGACTTCAGTACCTCCGGCCCCATGCCTGTAAGCATGGGTGCGGGGTTCTACGGTGGTCTAACGACCACGAACGTTTGCGACGTTCGTCCCGACGCCATGGGAGTGAACCCTGGCTACGGAACTCCGGTGGTTCACCACACGTTGACGTCTTTTTGGGCCAAGCCTTGGCTTGGCGAACTCTGTCCCGATTCCGATTGGGCGCAGTGGATCACGGAAGGCAACCTCCCTCTCGGGCTGGCCGGGTACCGGCGCACGAGGATGGAAACTTTCACGAGCAGTTCCATCCCGAGCGACACGAGCTTCGCTCGGTCCAACGGTCGAATGCTTGACGATCTCGGCGCACCGACGCTGATCTGGGACGGCAACGCAACGAAAGGGCTTGCCCACCACATCCTGCCTTCGGCGGCATATACAATTTTCAGGACTCCGGCTGTCGACTTCGCAGCCGCGGCAGGAATCGGACTCCCCGACGCCATGCCTTGCAGGTACCCGTTCGACGTCAACGTCGTGCTTTCCCAATCGCTGCCGCAACAGTCGTGGACGACGACGATGCCTGCATGCACCGTCACCGTGAGTGAAGTGCTGGGCAGTGTGGCGTTCGGCGCAGGTCAGACTGCCCATGGAGCCGGGGTGGTGACGATTGAACAAGGCGGCGATGCCGCTTCATTCCTGTTGGTAGCGGACTCGCCTTCAACCTACGCGCAGGTTCCGGCATGGGGCCGTGAAGTCTCGCTCTTCGCGATCCGCGCCTTCATGACGTCGGGAATGCCAGCAGGCCCGACCGCAGTCGAACAAGTCCCTATCGTCAAAGTGACTTCACCTGGCATCGGCCAGGTCCTGCTCAACCCGACAACCGTGGTCGTTCGCTGGCAGAGTCAATACCGCAGGTTCGACGGCGAGGATTACACCGAGGCTTACCCCGGCAACTTCAACGGCGCCGAAGTCGATTTGCGTTACGTCTTGCTCTATTCGAAGGACGGCGACCCGTACCGCCACCTGCAGGACTCTTCGCTCGCGACACCCGGAGTCATGCCGACGAACCCCGCCCTCGTTCTCGCGGACGGCGGTCTCGGCGACGAATCTTTCATCGCGCCTCTACCCGCCTTGATGTTCCCTGCCGGGAACTACGCCTTCCGCGTGGAGTGCTACCTCGACGGCAGGGTTCTGCACATGACCGAACACGAAGTCTCCGCCAAGATCGATCGATGAAGGCAACAAACCAAGACTCAGAGAGCCAGAGCGGGCTCACGCTCGTTGAAGTTTCTTTGGCGAGCGTGATGGTTGCAGCGCTCGCGGTGGTGGTCATCCAAAGCCTCCACAGCCTGTCCACGACGCAGACGTTCATCCGCGAACAAGCGCGGCTCGGAGAGCTCGCCGAGCGAATCACGATCCAACTCGTTGAGGACGTCGCCAACGCGACCAAGATCTGGAAAGACGACGACGCGGACGCCCCACTCATGCATCTGAAGATGCAGTTTGGTGAAGTCCCTACCGCTCCAGGTAGCGCCTACCCAGTGGCCACCAACCGGGGATTCTTCGTCGCAGATACCGTCGCAACTGTCGAAACAGGCAACGCGCTGTTCTTCGCTCGATCGGCGAGCATGGAGAACTTCGAAATTGGCACACCACTCGTCCCACGAGTTCATCGCGTGGACATGTTCAGGTTCGTTCGGTGGTCCACGCGCGTTCGCGCCGACGGCAGCCTGGACTTGGACCGGTACGGAACAGTGCGGGTGGCTCGCTACAACGACTTCGCCAACGTGATCAACCCGGTTGAGCGGGTGAACCTGATCACTGCGCTTCTTGCGGCTGGCGTCGACACTCTCTGGCATCTGCACAAGACCGCGGACGTTTCGTTCTACAAGATTGAACCGGTCACCGGCGCTCGAGCCTACACGATCACGGACAAGGTCCTCACGGACCCGCTGGAAACGGGAAACGGCCTTGCTAGCAGCCACCGTGCTTTCGTGGCTCCAAACGCTCATGACATTCCACCGTCGGTTCCGGAGTACGCGACTCCGGGGGCTGTGAACTTCCCCGGCGGCCTCGAAATCAAGCTGGATGGCGACGGCCACGGTGGCTTGCTGATGGTCCGCCTGGTGCTGGCGAGCCCGCCCCGCGCGGGAACGAGGCAAGGCTTCGCCGTCTCCCAACGCATCGTCAACTACATCGAAGAGTAGAGCCGCGGAACAGGTCACGTGGAGCGCCGCAACTCTCGATAAGGGAGGAGGAGGTCCATGGACCAGTCGAACAACGAAACGCCCGATCCCCCCTCGCCCACCACCATGGGCGACGCAGCGTCCAAGGCTCGCACGGCCTTCGGCGCATTCTCCAAACCAGCCACCGGCAAATCAGCGGCAAGAGAGGCTCTTGGTCCGCTCGCTGGCAAGGTCCTAGGTGATCACGAACTGATCCGCGAAGTTGGCCGCGGTGGCATGGGTGTCGTTTACGAGGCCCGGC
>CBESZZ010000602.1:0-2734 GCA_965534055.1 uncultured bacterium
TCAGCCATTCCGCGGGAGGATACGCGGACGATGATTCAACGCGTGCTCATCCTTGCCAATCCTGTGGCCGGCGGCGGTCGGGCCCGCGCGGCGGTGCCCGAACTGGTCGCCGCTCTGGCCGCTCGGAACATCCTTTCAGAAGCATTCCTCACAACGGGCTCTGGCGACGCGCGGGCAAGAGTCGCTGCGGCGGTGGATCAACCATTCGATGCATTCATTGCGGTCGGTGGCGACGGCACGGTCAACGAGGTGGTGTGCGGCTTGCCAGACCTTGAGCGACCGCTCGGGGTGCTGGCCTTCGGTACGGCCAACGTGCTTGCCGCAGAGCTTCGACTACCTCGCAGCCCAGCGGCGCTCGCCGACCTCGTCGCTTCTGAAGAGACCGGTTCGCTCGCTGTCGGCATTGCAGAATCGGAAGGCAAGACCCAGCGCTTCTTGCTGTTCGTCGGAGCAGGGACCGACGCAGCGATCGTCTCTCGCGTCGACGAAGTGCGCACTGGCACTCTCGGCAAGATGAAGTGGATCGCGCCGACCATGCACATCTTCAGGCGCTTCGAGCGCTTCGCCATGCGCGCCGAGTGCTCGCTGCCTGGCGCCAAAGACGTCGTCCACGTGGAAGGAGCGAGCAACGTGCTGGTCACCCGTGCCCGCAACTACGCCGGTACGATGCGGCTGCCCAAAGGCATCGACATCGAAGGTGAAGGCATGCACGTGGTGGCCTTCCGTCGGACGGGTCGAATCGGCTGGCTGCGCACGTCGATGCGCGGCGTGCTGCGCTCGCTGCGGCCGGGCAAGGACGTCGAGCTGCATCAGGTGGAGCGCGTGGTCCTGCGCAGCTGCGACCCAAATCACAGCGTTCCCTATCAAATCGACGGGGATCCTGGTGGCACCTTGCCGGTGACCCTCAGCCTGGAACCAAGGCGACTTCGCGTGTTTAGGCCAGACTAGGCCGGCAAGCCCGGAGAGCCCCGCGACGAAGGGACTCCGGGTCAGGCTTCCCACCGGCTACGATCTGGACTCCATGACCGAGCCGACAACCGACCTGGTCGCCATCGGCGACGTTCCCTTTGGCGCTGGCAAGCCGTTCGCGCTGATCGCTGGCCCATGCGTGATCGAATCCCGCGACCACGCGCTTCGCCACGCAGAAGCCATTCAAGCCATCTGCGCTTCGCGGCAGGTCCCGCTCGTCTTTAAGGCGTCCTACGACAAGGCCAACCGGACCAGCGGAACCAGCTTCCGAGGACCGGGCCAGGACGAGGGCCTACAGATCCTCGCCGACATCCGACAGGCCACAGGCTTGCCCGTCCTCACAGATGTGCACAGCGACGTCCAGGCTCGCGCCGCGGGCGACGCTGTCGACTGCCTGCAGATCCCCGCGTTTCTCTGCCGGCAAACCGATCTTCTGATCGCTGCGGCCAAAACCGGCAAGGTGGTCAACGTGAAGAAGGGCCAGTTCCTGTCCCCGGACGACGTCGGAAACGTGTTGGCGAAGGTCGCGGGGGCCGGCAACTCAAATGCGATGATCACCGAACGCGGAACGTCGTTCGGCTACCGCACACTCGTCGTTGACTTCGCCGGTTTCCCCACCATGCGCGCGTTCGGCAAGCCGCTCGTGTTCGACGCGACCCACGCTGTGCAGCGTCCCGGCGGTGAAGGCAAGACCACCGGCGGCGACCGTACCCGCGTCCCGTACCTCGCGCGCGCTGCGGTTGCCTGCGGCATCGATGGGCTGTTCGTCGAAGTACACGAAGACCCCGACCGCGCACCGAGTGACGGGCCCAACATGCTCGAACTCCACACTCTGGGTACGGTGCTGGATGACCTGATGCGGATCCAAGATGCGACCCGCCCGATCACCGCCAAGTGAACCCGTTCGGCAAGCTCTCCGAGTTTTACACGTTCGCCCCGGGAAGTCTGGCGGAACTGATCCCCGAGTTCGACATCGTCCAAGAGGTCGGCAAGGGATCCATGGGCATCGTCTACGAGGCCGTGCGCAAATCGGACAAGGCGCGCATCGCGCTCAAAGTCCTCCCGCCAAGCCTGACGCTGACTGAGCGGGCACTGGCCCGCTTCCTACGCGAAGCGCGCATCATGCAGCAGGTCGAACACCCCGCGATCGTGCGTTGCCTCAGCCAGGGCGGTGCCGGCAAGATCCATTGGTTCGCCATGGATTTCATCGACGGAATCACCCTCGAGGACCGCCTGGCCGTCGGGCCGCTCCCGCTTCGCCACGTGGCGAGCATTGGCGCGGAAGTCGCTCACGCCCTGCAGTTCGCCCACGACGCGGGCGTCGTGCATCGCGATGTGAAGCCAGCGAACATCATGCTTCGCGACTCGTTCACGACGTCGATCGAAGACCTGTCCACGCGCGCCGCAAGCGGCCGGCCGATCTCACAAATTGCGATCACGGACTTCGGCCTCGCGCGCGAATCGGGCACCGGGTCCATGACGGAGAGTGGCGCCATCGTCGGCACCCCGATGTACATGGCTCCCGAGCGCATCCTGGGCGACGTCGACGTGCCGGCAACTCTCGCCGACGTCTACGGACTCGGCGCCACGCTCTACACCGCGGTGACGGGCGTGCAGCCGTTCCGTGGTCTGACGGCGCAGGCCGTGTTGAAACAGGTCGTAGACAAGTCGCCGCTTTCACCACGCAAGCATCGACGTGACCTTCCCATCAACTTCGCCGCCATCATCGGCAAAGCCATGGAGCGCGACCCTTCGCGTCGCTACG
>CBESZZ010000603.1:0-2734 GCA_965534055.1 uncultured bacterium
TTACGTTCCGCATTGGTGATCGGCGTGTGGTGGGTGATTTCGATCGGCGAAAAGCGGCGCGTGAGCGTTTCGATCAGCCGTTGGTCTGGCGACGGTTCGCGGGGAGCGTCGTTACTTCGAGGTGCAGATGCCGGTGAAGAAAGTCGAGGTGGCTTCCAAGCCAGCCGAAATGAACGAGGGCGTGACGGCATCGAGGCCGTCGAAATGACCCGGGCCGCGGAGTTCAACCGCTTGGCCTAACGAACGCTTTGCGCGCAGAGTTGCGCTCTAGACGCACGCGTCGATGTCGGCGAGGATGCCGCGATTCCGGGAGCTGTGGATTGGTGCGTCGGTGAACTGATGGAATCGTCGATCCGTGACTTGGTCGATCTGCGGATCGCAGTGCTCGCGGTCGAGATCCGTCAAGGCGCGAGGGCTGGTGTTTCCTGCCAGATTCAGGCTCCACCAAAGTCCGCGGCGGTTTGGGCCCTCGCTGACTTCGCGGGAAGACACCCTCATGTGCGGCGTCCACCACACAGCATGAGCAAGACTCTGGCGGCAGTACAATCCGACAAGGCATCGATTCTCTGGTGTGGTAGGCATCGACGCGCGAGCGGGCCGGGTCTCTCACTCGGACGTGTCGAATGATGCTCGCGATGGTTGCCGTGCCTGATTCGATTCTTCTCGTCGCAGTCGCGTTTGCTATGTGGGTGGAGGTCGTGGTTGCAGAGCGAACGTTGCTCGCCCTCGGAGTCGATGTTCGAGGCCTGATCGGTCGTCTGATCATCGTGCAACTCGTCACCTGGATTCCGTTCGTTTCAGCGCTCGTTGCGCTGAGGGTGTCGCCGGACGCGCCACGTCTGGGTTGGGTTTTCGGACTGACCCTGATTGTTGTCGCCTTCGAGGTTGCGCTGATTCGCGGAGCTTCGCAGTCGATGTTTCGGCAACCCGCCTTGCCGTCGGCTGGCATGGGGATCAGGCCGGCGCTGCTGGCTTCTGTCGCAGGGAACTTCGCTTCGATTCTGATGAGCTTCCTCGTGACTGCGCTGGCTGTGTCGCTCATGACGCAGGGCTGAACCGGTAGTGCTGGCGAGAGTCATTCAGGCCGAGCTCGACGCAGCAGTGAGAGGGTAAGAGTGCTGAGCTCGCCCCGTGGATGGGGGTGCATCCGAACCAGGCACGAAGGAGGGGGCCGAACGCCATCACGGCGCGATCTCCTGTGACATTGCGCACTTCATTCCCGAAGATTCGCTCGTGCTCAAGAACACATTTGTTGTCGCTCTGGCTCTAGCTGCGTTTGTCTTTGGGTCGCCGGCATACGCCCAAGGCAAACCCAATCTGCTGCTGATCGTGGCGGATGACATGGGCTACGGGGATCTATCGTGCTACGGCTCAAAGCAGATCAGCACGCCGAACTTAGACCGCTTGGCGGCCGGGGGTGTGCGGTGCACTGACGGCTACGTTTCGAGTTCGGTTTGCGCGCCGTCGCGGGCCGGCTTGATGACGGGGCGGTACGGCTCGCGCTTTGGTTTCGAACACAACCTGTCCAAGCCGGCGCACGTGCAGCCAGAGTTTGCAGGGATGCCGTTGGACGAGCCGCTGCTGTCGGAACGGCTGCAGGCGTTGGGCTATCGCACGGGGTTGGTTGGCAAGTGGCACCTCGGGCAGTCGGTGCCGGAGCATCATCCTTTAGAGCGAGGCTTCGACTTTTTCTTCGGGATGCTTGGCGGACACGATGACTACTGGCCCACGGTGAAGAAGAACCGGCTCTCGGTGGGGCACGAGCGGCCGGAGTCGATTCGTGTCCCGTACCTCACGGATTGGTTCACCGCCGAAGCTTTGGACTTCATGAACGGCGACCCGGGCGACGCAGACGGAAATCGGCCGTGGTTCTTGTATCTGTCCTACAACACGCCGCACTCCCCGATGCAGGCGAAACCCGAGGACGTCGAGCGCTTCGCACACATTCACGACGAGACGCGACGCACCTATTGCGCGATGCAGCATTGCCTGGACGAAGGTATAGGAAGGATTCTCGATGACCTCCAGATGCGTGGAGAGTTGGAGAACACGCTGATCGTGTTTCTCTCCGACAATGGAGGTTCTGTTGAGGTGAGCCACGCGATCAACGCGCCGTTGCGTGGCACGAAGGGCACGTTTTTGGAAGGTGGCATTCGGGTGCCGACGATCTATCACTGGCCCGCGAAGCTGGAACCCGCCGTCTATAAGCGGCCGGTGATTTCACTCGATGTCGTTGCGACGTTTGTGACTGCAGCTGGTGGCGAACCGCCGGTGCCGGGCGTGCGGCAAGAGCGCAAGGGGCGTGGCAAGAAGAACCGCCCAATCTACGACAGCGTTGATTTACTACCGTTCCTTACGGGAACGCGCGCAGGGGATCCGCACGAGGTGTTGTTCTGGCGCATGGCGCTTCGAGGGTCTGCGGTGCGGGTCGGCGATTGGAAGTTGCTGCGACCCAACAACGAGTTCGCCCAGCTCTATGACTTGGCCAAAGATCCTGGAGAAGCAACGGACCTGTTCACCAAGAACCCTGAGGTCGCCGCGAGGATGCTGGCCGAGTTCAACGCGTGGGAGGTGTCCTTGGAACGGAACCCGATCTTCGTTTCGGCGCCGTACTGGTCTGGATACAATCGACGGCTGTATGAGAAGAAGTATCCCCTGACTCAGCCTGAACCAGACGACACCCATGACTGGTGGAGCATGCCGGGCCGGTAGGCCAGGACCGCAACTTCGAGAT
>CBESZZ010000604.1:0-2730 GCA_965534055.1 uncultured bacterium
CGAGACACTCCTACACTTCGAGACTCAGTGGCTCGGAGCACTGGCGGCAGGCGAAGCGTTCTGCGCCGACCAACCCGAACTTCTACGCTGGGCCCTCGAACAGTTGCCCGCCCACAAACTCGTCGCGCTGCCGGCCAGCGCACTTCGCGATCGGCTGGTGCTTGAGAACCCAAAGGCGTCATTCAACGATCGTCGCGATGCACTGACGAGACTGCAGTCATCTGGCGACCTCGAAGGCCTGGACGCGGTGTTCGAACTGGCAGCTGCTGCGGTACGAGGTTCCGATGAAGCCTCGTTCCAAAGCCTGGCTAAGTTGATCACCACGGCGCCCGCCAGCGACATCACGTCGGCGCTACGACGCTTCAACAACCTCACGAAGGCACCCGAGCAGAAGCTTCGCGCGCTGTGGATTCGAGCCAACGTGGCGGCCGGCAAGTCCGCTGAAACCACGTGGATCGAAGCCCAAGACGACCCGCGCCTCTTGTTGGACATCGTCGCAGCGGCGCACGACGACGAAGCCGTCTGCACGCCGCTGCGCGAAGAGTTGAATGCAGCCCTGCTCAACACGCCCGCATCCTTCTCGGGAGAAAACCGAGCATCCGTTCAGTTCGTTCGACTACGTGTTCCGGGCAAGAACAAGACGATCAACCTCGTCGAGATCGAAGTCCTGAGCCAAGGCAAGAACCTCGCTCTCGATGGCAAGGCGTCCTCGTCTTCGGTCGGCTTCGAAGGCGTTCCTACCCGCGCCAACGACGGCAGCACAAAGGACCTGCCGGGCGCTCAGGAGCTCGCGCACACGAAGTTTGAGAACAACCCGTGGATCGAGATCGACCTCGGTTCGGAGTATCCCGTGGACGCAGTGCGCATTCACAACCGCCCCGAGGCACCTTTCGACGAGCGCATTCAAGGGTTCGAAGTCATCGGTCTCGACGCCGATCGCAGCGAACGCTGGGTGATTCGCAACGCGGCAACGCCGATGCACGTCGGCACTTACACGGTCGGTGCGCCCGACGTTCGCGACTTCCGTCCCATGGCGGTCCGGGCACTCAACGCCCACAACAACATGGCTCCGGCCACCGAGCAGGCACTTGCCGCTTCGGGAGCGAGCGACCCCGCCGGCCCCGGCCTCACCGCCGCGCTGGTCGACGGCTGGCTCGACGCACCCAAAGATCGTTGGACCGCGCAGAACGCTGGAGTCGCCCAACCACTGATCGCCGACGCGCTCCGGTCGGAGCTGGACAAGACCGACCTCACCGAACGCAGCGAGATGTTGGTGCAACTGACGACAGCGCTGGATCGTCTGGCTCCGCAGGAAGCCACATCAGACCTGTTGACCCTCGCCCGGGCGCGACCGACTCCCAGTCAGCTTGGACGCGGCCGCGCCGTGTATTCGAAGCACTGCGCCAAATGCCACCAGGCCAACGGCCGCGGCTTGGCCGGCGCTTACCCAAGCCTGCCGGACTCCCCGTGGCTTCAGCAAGATGCAGAGCGGCTGGTGAAAATCGTGCTGCACGGCCTCGAAGGCGAACTCGTGCGTGGCGGCAAGACCTACCGAGCGGCGATGGACCCGCTGGGCCCCGTGATGAGCGATCAAGACATCGCCGACGTGCTAACTTTCGTGCGCAAAGAACACGCCGAGTTCGAAGCGGTACTGGATGCTGAGTTCGTCGCCAAGATCCGCGCAGAGCACGCAGACCGGCGCAGGAAGTTCACCGTCAAAGAAGTCGACTGACGACGACGAGTCTTACCGCCGAATTGGGCAGGAGTCGTCAAGCGGGGGCGCCCTGGCGCGCCACGAGGCGAGGCCCCTGCCCCTCGCCGATACCCTCCGAGAGACATCGAGTTTCTTTTGGGGGAGTGGCTGGGGCCACAGGCGTAGTCCCCAGCACCCGGCCCCCTGCACAGGGTCCCTGCGAAGGGCCCGGTGCATCCCGAATCTCTGCTCACCATTGCCCTGGCAAGACTCATGAATCCCTCCATCGCACTCACTCTAGCGCTCGCCTCTGCCGTGCTCGGATCCATGCATGGGCTTCGTGCTCAGACTGATGGAGAGGAGCCACAACCAGCACCTAATCGTGCAGACAAGAGCTTCGTCCTACCGCTGAACTTCGAGAAGAAGCTGGATGCAGAAGGCTTCGGAATCATCGCGCTCTATAGCTACGAGGGCGACGGGCTCATCGTGCGGAACAAGAAGCAGCACGCGATTCAGCTACCGGATGTTAACCCCGAGGCAAAGCTCGCCTACGGATTCGTGTTCTTCAAAGGCTGGCCCAATGGGGCGCTAGACAACACGCATCTAGTACTCGTCGAAGGGTACGACGGAGACGAGCCGCGCTTCTTCTTGGACATCAACAACAACCTCGATCTGCGGGACGATGACAGCGCAGTGGAGCGTGAAGGTGAATCAGACAACTACATCCTGACCCTCCACGCGTTCGATCACCCGGAGTGGAAATTCCCGGTGCGCACGTGCCGCATGAGCAAGCGGAAGGCTTACGCCGAAGACCCAACACTCTTGAAGGGGCTCGAGCAAGGCTACGGCCCGATCCAGGCTCGGAACGGTGGCAAAAGTCTCGGTGCTGAGTTCTGGCTCAGCGACAAGCGGCTAAACATTCTCTCGGCTGACGTTGAACACGCTGGTCTGAAGTTCCAGATCGGCGTGCACGACTGGAACTGCAACGGCACCTACAACGACGACGGGATCATCGACCCCATTTGGACCACGCAAGC
>CBESZZ010000605.1:0-2718 GCA_965534055.1 uncultured bacterium
GGGGATGTGCGTCGCGCCAACCGACTGGTGAAGTTTCCCAGCGGTGAGCTGCCTGCCGCTTGGCCAGCAGGTGCGGACTACGGCGGGTCTCGACTGGGAGGCACGCCGGTCACCGGCACCGTCGATGAGATTGTCGTGATGGAACAGGCCACCGATGACCTCGTCCTGGACGAGCCACTCACGGAGAATGGCACGGAAGTCGTCGTGCGCGCCGACTTGCTACTCACCGGTTTCGGGCCCATCTTGACCGGCGGCAACTTGACGGATGCCTATCCCCAAAACGGGGGTTTGCTGCTGATTGACCAGGAGATTGTCGCCTACAAAACGCGCGCTGACGGCCGGTTCGCCATCGCCAACGAGGGCCGTGGATTGCTCGGCACTGAGGTTCGCGGCCACGACGAAGGCGCGCTGGTGCACTTCATGCGGCACGTCCCGGTGGCGATTTTGAGTTCGGGAATCAGTCCGGAGAGCGCCGAGCTGTCCGTGACCGATACCAGCGGATTGCCACCGTTTGGTGGCACCGTGTTGAACGGGCGAGAGCTGATTCACTACGCGTGGACCCGTTCCAGGGGCGGTGGATCACGAATCCAGCTCCAGCTGCAGCCTGGCAACCACGTCATCGCTAGCATCGCGCAGACTGCGGGCTCCCTTGAGATGCCGCGCTGGTTTGATCCCGACGAGGAGCGCGAGGGGCAGGACGGCAAGGGCCTGTTCCGCGGTCGCTACGGCACAACACCTCAGGCAGCTGGCGCGGATTCGCCGTTGATTTGGTTCCCGCATCGCTTCTGGGATCGGCACCGCGCCCGCGCCGACGATCCTGAGCTTGCGCACTTTCAGGTCACCCACGGCCAAGCCCCGGTGTTCTTCACCGGCGTGTCTTGGGAAGAAGAAGAAACCGACGCACTCGTCGACATCGAATGCCTGGTGCGCATTGACGGTCGCGTGCCGTGGACTGCAGCACCTGGAACGCCCGGCCTGTTCGTCTTGCGGCGCAACAACGAGTCGCGGATGCCGTTGGCTCTTGGTGCTTTGGGCAGTCGCGCGGAGCTTCGTTTCAGCACCGTGTATGCGCCAGGGGCGTTTGACCCAATCACGTTCGCGTCGCAGGCGTGGAAGATCGCGCCGTGGGTCGAGAACCTTCGATTGGAGTATGAGGCTGAAAGCCGCGTGCTCACGGAGCAGGTGGTGACCCGATGAACGGCGCCCGCTCCAAGAGTGCCCGCCAGGGAGGCTTCACCCTCATCGAGCTGACGATTGTGCTCGGCTTACTGACGGGGTTTCTCGTCATGCTCACGCAGATCGTGTCGACGGGTGTCGGGCTGTTCGGCGAAGGGGCTACCGGTCAAGACTTCGCGGATCGCGCCGATCTCGTGGGGCGTCGTCTACGTGTCGATTTGCGCCGGCTGGTCGGGCCTGCGACCTTGGACCAACCGTCGCTTGCAGAAGGCGGCGCAGCACCGGCAGCGCGGTTCTTGGTGCAGCGCGTGCCCTTAGGGATGCCTGAACCCGGACGTGTCGACGCAGCTTCTGCGCCGATGACGTGGGTGCTGCGTGCCGATGTCAGTTTGCCCGAACGAGAAGAACGTGCGCTGTGGGAACCGCGACTGCGGGACCTTGCCCAACTCGACGTGGACGAAGGCTTGGTTGATGACTTTGACGAGCGGCTCGCAGAACTTCGCGCAACGCTTCCTCTGCGCGGGCGCGGACGTGCGGTCTACATCGTTTGGCCAGAGGTCGAGCCCAACGACGGTGCCGGTGTGGATCCCGAGCCGGGCGCATATCTAGAGATTCGGCGCGGGTTGTTCCTGCTCGAAGACGTGCGGGAAGCGTTGGTCGCCGCCGATCTCGACGACGACATTCGCCCCGCGTTGATCGCCGGCTACGACGACTTTCCGGCGCTGTCTGCGGAGCTCGTGGAACGCGCCACGTCGACATGGGTCAGCGGGTTGCTTCACGCGGAGCTGCAAATGTGGTCGCAGGACACCGTGAGCTGGACGGCTTCCGGTTCGGGAGCGCCTTACCAAGAGTGGGACTCCGCCCGTGCTGGACTGCTGTTCGCTGCTGCGGAGGCTGCCGCCGAGGGCGCTGTTGGCGCAGAAGAGTTCGTGGATCCATTCCCGCTCGACCTAGGGCCTGACAGCCTGCGGGATCTAAGCGACGACGTGTATCCGCGCGGCTTGCGTCTGCTGATTGTGGTGGGGCGCGATTCGACGGAGGTCGCTCCGACCGTGGTCATTGCAGACGCTGCCTCAGATGCATCGAGCATCCGGGTGGCGAGCACCGATGATCTTCCGGACCCGGAGCGCTACGAAGGTTCAGGCGGTCCCGAGTGGATCAAGGTGGGTTCGGAGTGGGTGCAAGTGAACCGCTTCGATGGTTTTAACCTCTCGATCTCCAAGCGCGGTGGCCGCAACACCCCAGCGCGCGCGCACGAAAGCGGCACGTCGGTGCGGACCGGGCGCACGCAAGAGATCGTCATTACTGTGCCGTTCGGGAGGGATGCAAACCGTGGCTAAGCCGACCGTTTCGTGTTTTCTGGCCTCGAATGAGAGGACCCCGAACGAATCCGGGTTCACCATCCTGGAGATGCTCGTCGCGTTGGGCATCTTGACTACCGGTCTGACCGCGGTGCTTTCGCTGTTTGCGGTCGGTGTGCAAACCCGTCGCGGAGCCGAGGCGCAAGCCCGGGCCGCAGATGTTGCCGAGCGGGTCTTCTTC
>CBESZZ010000606.1:0-2714 GCA_965534055.1 uncultured bacterium
TTTGTCGCGAGCAACGGTTCCGGCGGTCGGGAGCTTTTGAGCTATTCAACGTCGGGTGGTTTGGTTCCGTTCTCCGATGCGGGAGCTGGGGCTCTGGACCCGCGGAGTCTTACCGTCGTTCCTGGTGGCAATGCCTTGATCTTTACCGGGGACACTCCCGCCACGGGGCGCGAGCTCTGGCGCGTGGATCTCAGTGGCGGAACGGCGATGCTGCTCAAAGACATTTGGCCGGGCATTCAAAGTTCCTCCGCCAATGAGGTCGAGTCGCGTTTCTTCAACTTCGACCTCAGAGTCTATTTTGCAGCGAACAACGGAGTGAACGGCGCCGAGTTGTGGGCCACAAACGGTTCGAGTGGCGGCACGGTCATGGTTGCTGACATCGCACCGGACTCGCCGATGGGGAAGCAGCCGCGGCTCAGGGGTCATAGCGATTCAGCCGGGTCGGTTGAGCTGTGCCTCGAGGGGCAGCCCGGTGACCTTGGCGTGATTCTGGTTGGGATTCCGGGACCACCTCTAATGCTGCCGATCCAATCCGTCGGTGAGTTCCGACTCAACCTGACACCACCTCCCGCCTCGGTGTTCGTCATTCTGGACGCAAACGGTGAAGCGTGTATCAGCATTGCGGTCCCCCCCGGGCTGTCGTCGTCGATTCAGTTCGTTGCCCAGGGCGCCGTGTTCGACAACCCGGTGACCACCACGTGGATTTCTGATCTCGTGGCGATCACGGTGTGGCGCGTTTTTGGTGGGTTTGGCGACACGTGGACCACAGGAGTGCTCGGGGACGAAGACCACGCCTACGAGATCAACCCAGACTTGCCCGTCGGAATTCCCGATAGCGGCGAGTTCGTGTTCAAGATTGTTGATGAAGCCGGCAAGGAGACCGAAATGCCGAATCACACGGTGCCCTACAACCGCAGCAGCGACGGCCTCAACCCGACGATCCAAGGCATCATGCCGCTGCTCAACAAGCTCAGTCAGCTGCGGATGTTCTTTC
The DNA here is from genome assembly GCA_965534055.1 of uncultured bacterium. Lineage (GTDB taxonomy): Bacteria > Planctomycetota > UBA1135 > UBA1135 > UBA2386 > CBESZZ01. The sequence goes on from CBESZZ010000606.1 coordinate 995, forward strand.
GCGACAATGCGGGCAATGACACCTTGCTGTGGCAGTCGTACTGCTAACCGAGGTAGCCGTCGAAGTCGCCTTGCTTCCACGCGAGGAGTTTCCGCGACAAAGAGGCGAGCGCGCGTGAACAACGCTTGCGCACAGCATCCGCCTGCATGTCGATCTCCTCACCAATCTTGCTGAACTCCAAATCGCGGTAGATGCGTAGCATCACGATTTGCTGGTCGAGTGGTGCCAAGGTGGTGAGGGCCAACCGAATGGCTGCTTCGCGTTCTTGATCACGGGCCACACCGCTGGGTGATGGCCCGTCTGCTGGGATGGGCTGAAACACGAGCGACGTTCCCTGCGCCAGCGGTTGCTCACGGGCCACATCGCGACACATTCGCGCGAACCAGCGATGTTGTCCCGAGACCACGCGATCCACGATCTTGCAGAGCAAGCCGCGCAATTGGGCCTGCGTCGAAATCTCAAACGGTGGCGAGTAGTGCAAGAAGTCCACGACCGCGTCCTGGATTAGATCGTTGGTGTCGTGCTTCGCGCGCATCTTTGGCGCCATCCGTGAGTGCGCATAGCGCTGCAAATACGGAAGGTTTTCAGCGAGCAACGTGTCGAGGGCGTCGCGATCGCGGTTTTGAAACCAGCGATTGAGTAGCTGCTCCACGGGTTCTGCCATCTCTGCAGCCATAGGTCCAAGTTTCGTTGAAGCGTGATAGGGCGTCAAGCCAATGGGGAAATGCCAAGAAGAAGTTGTCCGATCCAGGAGGGGCCGGGACCTCAATCCCATGAGACCTCTCAACGAGGGACGTCCTTTCTCTCCTTCTTGCACGAATCACACAGTCCGATGAAATCCACTCTGCTATGCGCGTCCACGTTGACGTTCGCCAGCCTGCTGTCCGCTCAGGTCACTCAATTTGGTCAGGGGTGTCCTGACTCCAACAACAATATCCCGGGCATCTCCGTTCTTGGGGCACCCTTCGCCAACACGCCCTTCGTCATTCAGGTGACGGGGCAGCCGGGGCGCCTCGCCTATGTACTGTTGGGTTTCAGCAACACGGTGTCTGGCAACATCCCGTTGCCGTTCGACTTCGGGTTCTTCGGCAACCCGGGATGCAACGGCTATGTGTCCGGAGATGTGGGGCTGGCGTTCGTGCTCGACGGGCAGGGCGAGGCGACGTTCTCGGTGCCTGGACTCCCCAGCGGCTTTCAGCTGTTTGCGCAGAACCTGATGATCTCCAACGTGCCCGGCTCGCTGCTCGACGGCGTGTCCGAAGGCATCGAAATCATCCCAATGCTGCCGACCACCGATCCGGTGATTGCGAGCATCGATCGACTGTCGGCGCGTCAGGGGGAGATGATCACTTTGCGGGGGGCGAACTTGATGAGTCTCGCTAGTTCGAACTTGGACATCTGCATCGAGCAGCCAAACTCGGCGAACCCGAACTCAGAAGCGACGTTCATGCGTGCGCGTGCTATGACGGATACCGAACTGTTGGTGCAAATCGAGAACGTCCCATCGGGAATCCCGGCCGGTCCGATTGCATTCGTCTTTGGCACAGGTCAAGAGACGACGCCCATCCCGTTCCCCGGTGTGACCTACAACGGTCCCGCATGGGACTGGGTGCAGCCCGACGTCAACCCGACCAACATGTTCATGACGACGCAGTCGTTCCAGGCCATGCCAGCACTCGATGACGATGGCACCCCGAACTGCTGCGTTCCCTGTGAGGAC
>CBESZZ010000607.1:0-2710 GCA_965534055.1 uncultured bacterium
GTGGCGTTCATCGATGGGCGCTTCAAAGAACCTGAGCACTCTTCGCTGCAGAAAGTCGCCAAGGGCTTTGACTTGCACGCGGTCCACGCGAAGCGCCTCTTCCAACACGCCAAGCAACACGCGATGACCGCGCGCACCATTCGCGAAGAGTTGGGTCGTGCTGGCTACGGAGCGGGCGGTGGCGCAAACGGTGGCTTCGGCGGTTTCGGGGCAGGCGGACATCAGCAACAAGACCAACAGCAGGGCGGCTGGCGCCAGGGTGGTTGGCAAACTGGCGGATCCTCCAGGCAAAGCTCGAGCGGCGGCTCACGAAGCGGCGGACAAGGCGGAGGCTCCTATCGCCAGCAACGACCACGCCCCCAACCAACTGCCGGCCAACGCCGCGAAGCCGCACTGCAGCTCCTCGGCCTCAAACCCGGAGCGAACGATCAGCACATTCGCAAGCGCTACCGCGACTTGGCCAAAAAGCATCACCCGGACGCCCACTCACACCTCGGCGACGTTGCGGCAGAAGAAGCGACCACACGCTTCCGCGAGATCCAGCAAGCCTACGAAGAGTTGGTCGGCACCTGACCACGCCGCCCGCACCGCTTCACGCGAGCGCGTAGCCCCTTAGAGCCCAATTCCCTGGCCACCCCAGAGCACCCCCTAGAGCCATGACCAAAATCCAATCCACCTACAAGGGCGACCTCGCCGTCCACGCAATCCACGGCCCCACCCAAAGCGCACTCAACACCGACGCGCCCAAGGACAACGAAGGTCTCGGCCGCACGTTCTCCCCTACCGACCTCATGGCCACGTCACTCACGGCCTGCGCACTGACCATCATGGGCATCGTCGCCAAGCGCGACGGCATCGACATGATCGGAGCCACCGCAGAGGTCGAGAAGGTCATGTCCACCAGCCCACGGCGTATCGGCGGACTGCCCATGCAAATCACGGTGCCCGGCAAGCTCAGCAGCGAACAGCGCAAGAAGCTCGAAGCCGCAGCTCATAGCTGCCCGGTGCACAAGAGCTTGCATCCGGACATCGACGCGCCAATCACGTTCGCGTATCCAGACGCCGAGTAGCCAACTACCTCCGCGATCCAGAGCTGGACGGGGAGGCAGTGGCGGTCGAATCGGGCGCAACCCGGTGACCTTGTCTACGAGCGCACGATGAACTCGAGGCCCGCGGTCGCAGCGATTCGTCTTGGCGCCGTGGCATCCAAGAACCAGTACTGCAGGTTCACACCAAGCCCGACCAGCGCCGGATCGTTCGGAATGGGCATCGAGGTTGCGACGGCGCCGCGTGAATCCGCAACAACTGCGAGCCAGCCGCCGCCGGGGATCGACACGTCGACGAGCAGCGTGACGCCGCGCACCGGAATTGCCGTGCGACCGAGTCCGAAGATGAACAGGCCGGGAAGCCCAGGCATCGTGCCGCGAGCTGTCACCGCAAAAGCTTCGTTGCCCAGGCGGGCTTCGCTGTTCGCTGCGATCTCTGGTACGCCGAGCGCGCCGCCGACTCCCGTGCCGTAGATCACCGCGGCTTCATCACCGTCGAGCTGCGCGTCGCCATCGCGATCCAGCGCGACTCGCGTGCCGTCGCCCGGAGCTGCTCCGGTGAAGGTGAGCAGATCTCCTGCGGTAAGCGCTGCCAGCAGCGCCGCGCGGGTTTGCGTTGCCTGGCCTGCCCGGTTGGGCAGGTAGGTGCTGGTGTTCGCGTCGAACAGATACGCGACGTCCACCCCGTTCGACTGACCACGCACGACGACGTCCACCTCGCCGGTGGCCGCCCGCGTTTCGAAGCGTTGCAACTCGGTTGCGGTTGCGGGGGCCGCAGCGTTGGCAGAATCGACTTCGAACTGGTAGCCGACCAGCGGCGCAGTGCCGGAATCGAAGACCCGAAGGAACGCGACCAGGTCATCCTTCACGAACGTCGGCCACGAGTTGAACTGCGAGAGCGCCAAGAACTCCGTAAGGTTCGAGATCGCGCCATCGTGCGTGAAGCCAAAGCCCAGCTTCGACTGCGCGTTGAAGCCACGCTCGAAACCCACCTTGCGATAGAGATTGCGCAGCTGCGGCACCTTCGCGGCTTCAGGCGTGCCCAATACCGGGCCCGAGATCAGGAACCCGCTGGAGCCCGTCGGCAACGCGTGGCACGTGGCACACGTTGCCGTGGTGGGGAAGCCCGTCACCGTGACGGCCTGCGTCGTGTAGGTCAGGAAGCCCGACGCTTCGTTGGCCTGCGCAGGCGACGTGCGAAGCCCGCGGTCCAGCAGTTGGTTGGGATTCGGCGGGAACGCCATCGTCGTGCCAAAACCCGCGTAGGTGTTCATGTCCGTGGTGCTGAGCTGGCTTCCACCCATCAGCGCATCGAAGGCACCGTTGAACGCCTGGAAGTCCGCGCGATCGCCACGCCAGTGCAGCGGGCCCACGCCGGACAGTCCGCGCAGGGTTTGCGTGGTCATCGGCCCCTTCATGGGGTGCAGGTCGCTGATGTTCTGGTTGAAGGGGAACGGTTGATTGGTCGGAGTGGCCACCATCGCGCCGCCCGGATCGCCGAGGTTCCACGCGAGGCCGTCCGTGTCGCCGTCGATATGGCAAGACGCGCACGACATCGTGCCATTGCCGGACAGGCGGGCGTCGTAGAGGAACTTGCGGCCTTCGACAATCGCGGCGGACTCCGCGTCCCATGGCGCCAGCGGCAGTTCACGGAGCACACTGCG
>CBESZZ010000608.1:0-2670 GCA_965534055.1 uncultured bacterium
CGTAGTCCGCGACAAAGGCGGTGAGCCCGTCGACCTGCTTGCGTGAGTATTTGTCGGCCTGACCGGCAACACAAATACCCTGCACGGCGCCGCCGCGCTCAATAGCACCAGAGAAGACCTTGAAGCTCGATGCAGCGGCAATCGTGCCGATGTCCACCAGCTCCATGCCAAAACGCAGGTCCGGCTTGTCTGAGCCGAATCGCTTCATGGCGTCTGCATGCGAGAGGCGCTCGAACGGGGTCGGCACATCGATGCCGAACCCTTCTTTCATGCACTGCACCATCATCGCTTCGACCAACTCCAAGACGTCGGCCTCTTCCACAAACGACATCTCCATGTCGATCTGCGTGAATTCGGGCTGGCGATCTTGCCGCAAATCCTCATCGCGGAAACAACGCGCAATTTGGAAGTAGCGATCGAGGCCTGCAACCATCGCCAGTTGCTTGAAGATCTGTGGACTCTGCGGAAGCGCGTAGAACTCGCCTGGGTTCACGCGGCTTGGGACCAGGTAGTCCCGCGCACCTTCCGGCGTGCTCTTGGTCAGAATCGGGGTCTCGAGATCCAAGAAGTCTCTGGCCGCCAAGAAGTTGCGCACCGCGGTCGTGAACCGCGCACGTCCAGCCAATGCCCGCGCCAACGGCCGTCGACGCAGGTCGAGGTAGCGGTAGCGCATCCGCAGCTCTTCGTTGGCTTCGACGTCGTCTAGGATCTCGAACGGCGGCGGGTCAGCCTCGTTCAGGACCCGCAGCGTGGTGACTGCAAGCTCCACTTCTCCGGTCTCCCGGTCCTTGTTCACGGATTCCCTGATCCGCACAACGCCCGTGACGGACAGGACGTCTTCCGCGCCGAGTTTGGCGGCCTTCTCACGCAGCTCCTGAGCGGTTTCGTTCGCCGCAGGGACGTCGGGATCGAAGACGATCTGCGTCACGCCGTAGCGATCTCGCAGGTCGACGAACAACACGTGACCGTGGTCGCGGTGGTTCTCGATCCACCCTGTCAAGGTGACGGTTTGACCGCTGTCGGAAGTACGAAGTTCGCCGCAAGTGTGTGTGCGCTGCCAGTCTGCCATGAGTTCTCGCTGCTAAAGGGGCGCGCGTTGTAGCTCAGCGAGGCAGCGAAAGCACGGGATCCGATCCTGCCAACCCGCCGCGGACGGCCCACTCACTCGTAGCGGACGGATTGCGCAGGGTCCTGAGCTGACGCGCGGCGGCCCGGCAAGACGGCAGCCAACACCCCTGCCACGATCGCCAGCAGCGGCACCGAGAAAACCCATGGCCACGGAATCTCGTAGGGCGCCCGCAATCCAGCCACCTCGTTGAGGCCTGCCACCACGATCCGACCCAGTGGCAAGCCAAGCCCCACGGCCAGGATCGCCGCGAGCGCTGCCACCAGAAGCCCTTCGATGAAGAACGACTGGCGAAGCGCGTCCCGCGACATGCCCAGCGCCCGAAGGATCCCAAGCTCGCGAATCCGACCAAGCGCCGCTAGCGTCATTCCATTGACCAAACCGCTCACAGCTAGGAGCAAGATCAGCGCCAACAGCAGGTCGAACAGCAGGAAGTCACGGTCGAGATCCCGCAACAGGTAAGCCTCGATGTCGGGCCCGAACTTGCTCCGACGAAAGGTCGGGAGCAAGGAGCGCACTCCTTCGTTGATCACCGCAAAGGAAGCGTCGGGAGCCAGCTTCAAGATGCCGTGCTGCACCCCGCGACTCGCGATGCAAAAGTCATTGCGCATCCATGCTGGCGCGGCCATCGCGTAAGCGCGCTCATCTGGAATGAAGCCGTGCTGATCGCTGACGGCGAGCACCTGATACGCAACCGGCCCATCGTCGGTGAGCACGCTGACCGCACTGCCTTCCTCAAGGTTGCGCAATTCCGCCAATCGAGTGCTCACGATGAGTCCTCGCCGCGACACGTAGGTTCGCGCGAGCTCCGGTTTGCTTTCGAACACGCCCCCCGGTTGAACCAAGGAATCCACCGCCATGCCCGACAACAAGAAGGGCGCCGTCACGCGACCGAACAGCGGGACCGCTTCGGCAACACCCGGAAGCCGTTCCAGCTGAGCTAGCTCTTCAACGGTCACCGGCCCACCAGAGATGAACGCACGGTCTTGCAACGCAGCCGCACCGAACACGCGAATCTCTCCGGCCAAAGCCCACGTGATGCTCTTCAAAGCCAACAGCGCCATCAGCACCACAGCCAGCCCGCACACCGATGCCGCGATGCGCCCAGGGTTGCGACGCAAGGTCTTGTGCATCAGGAACGTCGGCAACGGCGCGATGGCCCGCACAGGCACCAACAGAAGCCGACCAATCCACACCACCACCGCTGGTGAAGCCAGAAAGACACCACCGAACACCAGCACCAACAACGCCATCTGCCCGAGCACAACGAGCGTGTCCATGCCGCCGTCGAGCAGCATCGGCGTCATGGCCAGATAGCTGATCGGCAGAACGAGCACGAGCAAGAAGAACAAGAACACGTGCACGCCACGCAGCACCTGCGAACTGCTGCGATCCGTGGGGTCGAGCCCACGCGCCGCCAACACATCCAGGGGCGCAAGGTGCCGCGCCTTCCACAGCGGAAACGCAGCTCCCGCCATGGTGAAGAACACGCCCAGCACGACGGTGAACACAATCGGGCGGTAGGGCAACTCTTGGATACCCCA
>CBESZZ010000609.1:0-2665 GCA_965534055.1 uncultured bacterium
TTCAACACGGGAATGCGACAAGAGCGCCGGCGAATCCGCACAATTCGCGATGACGACGATGGCGACCGCACGGGATTCCGCGGCAACGGCTACCGCACCGTCAAACTCGGGACGTCGGGATGGGACGACTCATTCGATGACTTCCAAGGGTTCTTGGCACCACGGCTCGAACACGCGCATCGACTGCTGAAGCCGCACGGCAGCCTGTTCCTGCACATCGACTACCGCGAGTCGCACTACTGCAAAGTCGCACTCGACCAGATTTTTGGCCGCGAGTGCTTCCAGAACGAAATCATCTGGGCCTACGACTATGGCGGCCGCTCCAAGTCTCGATGGCCGGCGAAGCACGACACGATCTTTTGGTTCACCAAGGATCCAAAGCAGTTCACGTTCCACTTCGACGCGATGGATCGAATTCCGTACATGGCTCCGGGTCTTGCGGGCAAGGAGAAGGCGGCGCGCGGCAAGACGCCCACCGACGTTTGGTGGCACACGATCGTGAGCCCCATCGGCAAGGAGAAGACCGGCTACGCGACACAGAAGCCGCTGGGCGTGCTCGACCGGATCTTGAAAGTCCACACCAACCCTGGCGACGAGGTGCTCGACTTCTTCGCGGGCAGCGGCACAACTGGCGAGTCTGGTGCACAGCTGGAGCGCAACGTGACGCTGGTTGATCACAGTGCAGAAGCCGTCGCCGTGATGACGAAGCGCCTCGCGCGGTTTGATCCTGAGGTGCGGCACTACATGCCTGAGCAAGATGGCTCAGATGGCTCTGGTAGTTCCGACGCTGCGACGAGCGCGAGCTGATGTACAGGGTCACACGTTGAATCTGTTCGAGCAGTATTGGTTCTGGCTCGTGCTCGTGTCCGTAGCGTTCATCGTGCTGGAACGCTGCTTCCCGTGGCGCCGCGAGCAGCGTTGGCTGCGGCCAGGGTTGCTGCGCGACATCGGGTTCTTGGCGCTCAACGGCCACTTCTTTGCGCTGTGGACCGCGGCGCTCACAATGTGGGTTTGGAACTCGACGGAAGCGCTTGCCGGCACGGAATTGACGCAAACACCCATGAGCAGTTGGCCGCTGCCGCTGCAGTTCGTGGTGTTCCTGCTGGTCTACGACCTGCTGGACTGGTGCGTGCACAACCTGCTGCATCGCGTGCCGCTGCTTTGGAAGTTCCATCAGGTGCATCACTCCATCGACGTAATGGACTGGGCGGGGAACTTCCACTTCCACTGGGTCGAGATCGTCGTCTACAAGTCGTTGAAGGCCGTGCCGCTTGCACTGCTTGGCGCCGACTACCGCGCGGCGATGGTGGTGTATGTCGCGGGCACGGCGTGGGGCCACTTCAATCACAGCAACCTCAACGTCGGTCTTGGGCCGCTCGGACGAGTCTTCAACAGCCCGCGCATGCATCTGTGGCACCACGACCACTCGGCGGAAGGCGGCATCGCAAAGAACTTCGGCGTGGTGTTCAGCCTGTGGGACCACCTGTTCGGCACCGCGTATTGGCCGAAGGATCGCAGCCCGGAACGGCTTGGTTATCCCGAGGTCGAACGGATGCCCAAGTCGCTTGTGGGCCAACTCACGTGGCCGCTTGCGCCGGCACAGCCACTGGCATCAGACCGATCGACGTAGCCAGCGATCGCATCGGGCGGCAAGCATCGAGCTGACATCGGACGCGGCATCCGGTTACGGAACCGAAACATCCGCCCCAGAACAGGCCCCATTGCACCGGACCTGAAAGCAGCATGCGACGGTCGAATCGACGCCGGGCGCAACGGGAGAGACGGGAGAGACGCATTGTCGAACTTCGGACAATCGCTAGGCACGGAGGTTGCCTCAGTCAGGCAACCATTCCAATTCCATCGACAGAATCATGAAACACTCTCTCCTCAGCGCAGCCCTCTCCATTTATTCCCTGCTCGCTTTCGCACCCTCCGCCGACGCGCAGGATGTCCCCCTGGTCATCGGTTCGAGCACCGGCACCTCGGGCACTCTCTGCGACACATTCCAATGCACCCCCTCGCCTGTGGACGTCACCGCGGGCACGACTGCCCTCATGCTCATCAAGGCGGGACGCGATCAGTTCCCGCTCCTGATGCTGTCAGGACCAAGCACTCAGTGCATCCCAATCCCCGGGATCACGAACTCCCTCATCGTCCGCACCGACGCTTTCTTCACCCTCGTGAGCCCACAATGGTCACGCATCATCACGAGCGGTCCCGGTCCGCAGTGCGGAGGCTGGGTCGGCAGCATGCTGTTGAACGCACCCGTAACTTTGCCCGCCGGCAGCATCTACCTGACGCAAGTGCTGGCCCAAGTCGGCGCCGCCGGACAACTCACGCTGTCCAACGCGGTTGAAATCACGATCCGCTAGCAGCGGCTGATCGCGCGATTCCCCGGCTTGTCCACCAAGCCGGGAGAAGGCCGCAACCACCCCCTAGTGCACGTGCGGCTTGAGCACGAACTCCTCTGACTTGAAGGCACGTCCACTCCAAGAGAAGCGCACAATCACAATGGATTGGAACTCCTTGCCCTCCAGCCAAGTTGCGTCGCTGCCACTCTGTCCCGGGAAGATGAAGTAATTCGTTTTCCCGTCTCGAACGTTTGGATTGCCGTCCTCATCCTCGTTCTTCGCACGGTTGCGGGGGATCAATGTGACCTTGCGCT
>CBESZZ010000610.1:0-2664 GCA_965534055.1 uncultured bacterium
ACCAAGTCGCCGGACTGGCTGCGACATCTGCTGCGTGCAGTGGAACAGCGTTCGGTCGATCTCCTGGTGGATCTCACCAACTTCGTGATGCTCGATCTCGGGCAACCGATGCATGCCTTCGACTTCGCCGACATTCGCGGCAAGTCGGTCGGCGTGCGGCGGGCGAAAGGAGGAGAGTCCATGCGCACTCTCGATGGTCAAGACCGCGCGTTAGTCGACGCTGATCTCTTGATCACCGCCGATGACGAGCCGGTCGCCCTGGCGGGAATCATGGGCGGCGAAGGCACCATGGTGCGGCCATCGACCACCGCGCTGTTTCTCGAGTCGGCAACGTTCGACGCCACGACCATTCGCAAGACGAGTGTCCGGCTTGGGCTGCGGAGCGACGCCAGTGCACGCTTCGAAAAGGCTCAGGACCCAGCCAATGCGGCGCTTGCTGCGCATCACTTCGTCGGCTTGCTCCAGGCGGAGCAACCTGCGGCGCGCGCGGCTGGCCCCCTGGTGGATCCGGCAGGCTTCGACTTCCAGCGTCCGATGATCGCACTTCGACGAGCGCGCATTGATTTGAAGCTCGGCGTGCACGTGCCGGACGCACAGGTGACGCAGATCTTGACGGGTCTTGAGTTTGGCGTGCAGCGTACGGACACCGGCTTCGACGTCGACGTCCCGAGCTATCGCGCGACGAAAGACGTGGCGATCGAAGATGACCTGATCGAGGAAGTGGGGCGGATGTTCCGCTACGACAACATCCCCGAGGTTCCTCTGCGCTCCGTGATTGCGGTGCCGCGGCGTGATGACGCCCTGTTCGTCGCCCGCCGCATTGGCGAGCTGGCGGCCACGGAGCTGTCGTGTCACGAGGTCTACAACTACAGCTTCGTCGCCGACGACATCCTGGAGAAGTCGCGCTTGCTCGGTGAGCGTGCGGCTCGCGAGGTCCCATTCGCGACGCTGTCGAACCCGGTCACCCCCGAGACCGCCAGGATGCGCCGGCACGTGATGCCCAGTCTGTTGGCATCCGCGGGTCGCAACGTGCGTGGTCAAACCTCGTTCTCGCTGTTCGAACACGGGAAGGCTTACCGACCAGAAGTGCGGACCGACGACGGTGTGCCCGAAGAGCATCGCGAGATCGCGTTCGTGTTCGTTGGCCCGGCCCCAGGTTCGCAGCCCGCGGACGATGGTCATGGCTATGGCGCGACGCGCGATGCGCTGATCCAACTGTGCAAGAGAATCGGTTGTCCCGTGCTCATCGACGCGGTGTACGGCGAACTTGCAGATCCGGAGACGGTGCCGTGGATTCATCCAGGCGAAACCGCTGCGATCCGCCGTGAAGAGAAGATCGTCGGTGCCGTCGGTGCGCTGCACCCGCGCGTGGGCAAGTCGTTCGGGTTGCCGAGCCACACCGTGGTGGCGCATCTCGACGTGGATGCCTTGTTGGGCGCTGGCTTCGTCGAGCCCGGGTTCACGCGCATCCCCGCGCACCCTGCCCAGCCGGTTGATGTTGCGTTGTTGGTCGATGAAGCGGTGCGCGTTGGCGCGGTTGCCGACTTCCTGAAGCAGGCGATGCCGAAGCTGGTGCGTCGCGTCACGCTGTTCGAGGTCTACCGCGGCGATGGTTTGCCGCCGGGCCAGAAGAGCTTGAACTTCACCGTCGAACTCGGTGCATCAGACCGAACTCTCACGGCCAAAGACGAAGAGAAGTATCTCGCGAAAGTGCGGGGCGGCGCGGAGCGTGTTGGCGCCGCGCTGCGAGGTTGATGAACTGACCCCTACCAACCGAGGACCGTCCATGAGCTCTCCCGAACAATCGAATTCAGACTCTTATGGTGAGGAGCAACCTGGGTTCCAGCCGACTCCACAGCACGCGCAACTTCAGGGCCTCGTGGGGCGATGGAACATGAAGTGTGAGTTCTTCATGGGGGGCGGCGAGCCCATGCTCGTGGACGCGGTGGAAGAGCTGTCGATGCTGGGGCCATTCTGGCTCACGGGTACCTTTGAAGCCGACATGATGGGCATGCCCTTCAGCGGCCGTTCGAGCATCGGCTTCAATCCCGTGACGCAACGGTGGCAGTCGATCTGGGTCGATTCGATGCTGCCCTTCCACTTTCATCTGGAGGGCGAGGTCGACGCGGATCCGTCGATCATCGGCATGGCCGGCAAGGGCCCGATGCCAGACTCCGGCACGATGGTCGACTACCGCTCACGCGAGAAGACGAACAGCGACGGCAGCCGTGTCTTCGAGATGTGGTGCAGCGGACTCGACGGCAAAGAGTTCCAAGTGATGCGCTACACCTGCACGCGCGCGTAAGCCTAGAAGAGTTTCAAGTAGTAGGACGACCAAGTCGTCTCCGTCGGGAGGGACCAGCCCATCAGCAGCGAGTGCTGCATCTTGAAGTAGCGCACCGGCTTGAAGGTCGGTGGGACTCCCTTCACCAGAAGTTCGATGCGCACGACCACGTCGTCTCCCGAACCCCGCGCGGAGATCGACTTGAAGGTCAGATCGTCAAGGGAGACTAGATCCTTGGTCCGCTGCGCGGCTTTGACGATCTGTCCCTTGGACAGCGCGTCGCCAATGTCGGCGGTTGCCTCAGCGCCGTAGTCACAAATGACGAACTGCTTGATGCGCTCCATGCCCTTCTCGTTCAGGTCGCCCTGCATCGAGACGTA
>CBESZZ010000611.1:0-2658 GCA_965534055.1 uncultured bacterium
CTTCAACCCCCTCTTCCCACCTTGTCGATCTCCGGGGTTCGGTAGGCAAAGCCGAGATCGAAGCGGAGGCACAGTCAGGAATAGAAGAATGAAGCGTACTGTTTTGGAGATTGCCTGCGGCTTGGCCGTGGTGGTTCTCTTCGCGTCTTTTCATCAGCAGATGGCGCGACTAGAGACCCAGAATGAGCAGGTCGCCTCCCTCCGCACATTTGTGGAGGAAGCGGTGAGCCGAGCTCCGTCCAAGGCCGAGGTCGAGAGGCTCGAGAAGCAGCTCGCCGAGCGGCTAACCGGACGCGCACAGGATCTTCAAGCCAAGCTAGAGGACGCTCGCAAGGGTTCAGACGAAGCTGACCGGCTCGCCGAAGAACTCGCAGAAGCACGCCGTGAAGTCGCGAACTTCAAGGTCGACCTTCGCCGCGATGTTGCCAGCACCAGGAGCCTCGTCGACGCCTACGTCAACGAAATGCGGAGCAGTGAGCGGATCGCCGCCGCCGACCGCATGGCGACGAGAACCGCTGTCAACGCTCTGGCTGGAACCATCCGTCGCGACCGCAACGAACTGACCAAGTCCATGTTGAGCCCGACGGTGCAGCTCAACGGTGACGACACGGTCGGCTCAGGCACGCTGATCTTCTCGGGCCTCGACCCGACGACCGGCCGCAACTCCTCGTGGGTGCTGACCTCCTACCACGTCGTGCGCAACATCTTGGCGGACACGCCGAGTGCACACCGCGAAGGCATCGACGTCACCGTCTACCTGAACGACGACGAAATCACGGTGAAGGGCCACATGATGGCACACCGCAAGGACATCGACGCCGCGGTGGTGAAGCTCGATACCGACCGCGTCTTCGACAACGTCGCCCAAGTCCTCGACCGCGAAAGCGGCAACCACGTCGCCGTGTGGGATTCGATCTGGGCCGTCGGCTGCCCGCTGGGCAACGACCCGGTGCCAAGTGCCGGCGAGATCAGCAGCACGAGCAACGAGCTGGACGACACCAACTACTGGATGATCAACGCGCCGACCTACTTCGGTAACTCGGGCGGCGGGGTCTACCTGGCGGACTCGAAGCAGCTCATCGGGGTGTTCTCCAAGATCTACACGCACGGCAAGGGCACGCCGATCGTCGTGCCGCACATGGGTTTGTGCACGCCGATCACCTCGGTCTACGACTGGCTCGAAGCAGAGAGCCTCGACTACCTGCTCGGCGAGAGCACGCTGGCCCAAGGGCTCGCCGCGCCAGCGAAGTAGGCGGCGCGGAGAATCTGCAGCGCCGGGAACAACCGGCGAGCAGCGAACAGATGCTCGGCGCGGGCCCCGAGTCGGGACGACTCGATGGCCCCCAAAATCTGACAAGTCGTTGAAGCGAATCGCGCTTTCACGGGATCTGGTGGTTGGACATCGGAACCCCCGTGACCAGCAACTCCTTCAACTTCACGCCGGAAACCCTCCGCGGCGAAACCCTCGCGCTGCGCGGCCACGCCCGCGCGCTGCTGAGCCACGACCACGACGCCGATGATGCGGGGCAGGAAGCGTGGCTCGCGGCGGTGCGCAAACCACCGACGAAACTGCTGTCTCGGCGCGCGTGGCTGAACAAAGTCACCTGCAACTTCGCTCGACGCACGCACCGTCACAACGCGGCGAGGCAGCAGCGCGAGCAAGCCGCCGCTCGCACAGAAGCAGTGCCATCCGCCGCCGACTCGGCGGAACGACTCGCGGTGCATCGCCAGGTCGTCGACGCGTTGCTGGGGCTCGATGAAATCTACCGAACCGTCTTAGTCTCGACCTGCCGGGACGGGATGCCGCCGCGCGAGGTGGCGCGAGAGAGGCATCTACAACGTCTTCGTTGTGCGACATGGCGAGCGCCGAGCATCGACACAGGTTGAAATCCGACCCGGCGAAGAGTCCCTGGTTACGCTGCGAATCGAGCGCTAGCACACGGCGTCCGAACCACCCTCGCGCTACTTCATCTCGCGCTGCAGCTTCAACACGGCCTCAGCATCCGGCGAATCCGCTGCCACGGAATCGAGCACGATGCGCGCTTCGTCCACCTGATCGAGATGGAACAAGTAACGTGCGCGCCCCACGCGGAACGACACGTCGCTTGGGCGAGCGATCAGGGCCTCCTCAACGCACTCCAACGCGCGCTTGGGGTTGCCGCGGGCATCAAACAGCTGCGCCATTTCGAACAGCGCGTCTGGTTGGCCGGGGCGCAGGCGCAGGACTTCGGCGCACAGATCGAGCGCATAGCCTTCATCTTCAAGGCGGCGCCATGCGACCGCGGAGAAGAACACCGCGGGCCAGAAGTCCGGGCGCGTTTCGAGGAAGGCCTGAAACTCCGGCAGCGCGGACCTTGGGTTGCGACCGCTGGTGGCCATCTCGACGGCTTTGGCGAACCGCTTCTCAAAGTCTTCGACGCCCAGCTCGAGCAGAGCACGCACGCCGCGGTCACGGACAGTGCCGCTGACGTCTGCGCGCAGCCCCTCGACGAGTAGAGCGCGCGCGGTTTTTTTGCGATCTAACGCGGCGAAGCAAAGGCCTAGGTGCACGGCGTCTTCACGGTCGAGCGGCAGTCCGCGCAGAATGCGCAGCGCACCGGGGATCGTGGACGGCACATCGCCTGCCGCGAGATGTTCGGACAAGTAGCGAAGCAAGAC
>CBESZZ010000612.1:0-2654 GCA_965534055.1 uncultured bacterium
GAAGTCGGGATCGATCTGCAGGTTCTTCACGTTGCTATCGCCGGTCAGCACGTTGACCGAGCCGTCGTCAAACGTGGGCGTCTCAGCTTCGTTGTCGTTGGCGGCCCAGGCCGCTTTGCCCGACTTGGGGTTACCGACGATGCGTGCACGGCCCGCGTAGTGCGTATCCGAGCTGGTGATTTCATCGATGCTCTTCCAGATGTCGTCCATGCCAACTTCCTGGAGGTCTTCCTTGTTCGGATCCGAAGCGTTGGGCACCCAGTAGCGGTTGAAGTTGGCCTCGGTGCGCTCCACAAAACCATCGACCCACGGTCCGAGCAGCCACTGGCTCCCCTCGCCTTTCGGGTAGCGCTTCTTCTCGATCTGGTAGCGATAGATCTGCTGGTACTGCCACTTCAGGTTGGCCTGGTCAGCGGCTTTGTCAGCCGACGCCCCGACGCCGATGATGTCCGGGGCAAACGCCACCACGAGCAAGCTCAGGATTCCAATGACCACGAGCAGCTCAATGAGAGTGAAACCCTGTGTGGAAGAAGCAGAACGACGGGAAGTCTTCACCATGAACATTCAAGGGGCGCATCGGCACGTGCGAGAGTACGAGCGCATTCGAGAAACGGGGGCACGCGCCGGCCGGAGCGACGACCGGGCTGAGCTGTGGGCAGGACCGATAGGTTAGCGGTCTTCTGCTGTGCCGTCATGCGTCCCTTGGAAGGCTGTGGCATGAACGCGCCCCACCGGGCTCCGCGAGAGCCCCACTGCGCTGCACTCGGTGTCCCGTCGCCGCTTCGAAAGGACACCGCCACCGCCGCTCCCCCGATCGCTCCCACACCGCCGTCACCGGGGCCTGGTACGCACACAACCCCCCGTGCGGAAGCTTCCGCGCGGGGGTTGTGGCAGTCGTGATTCGAGCCTTCCGGCCCGTTCACGGGTTCCTCGAGGTCTGGCCTCGCGGTCTGTCGCTCAGGATGGCGCTAGACGTTGTCGGGAACGACCGGCTGACTGCCGGGATACTCGACGGGCTCCACCTGCGTGGGCTCCTCGACGTTCTCCATCTTCTCCATCGTGCCGTCGTTGCTGGAGTTTTCGTCCATTGGCATGACCGGGGCTGTCTCGCCTGCTGGAGCAGCACCCATCGACGGATCAACGACCATCGGAGTCGCTTCACCGGTCGGCACGAGGCCGTGCTCTTGGGCGTAGTTCGTCGCGAAGAAGGCGTCGCCGGACATGTCGGCGTACCAGGTGCGCCATTGGTAGATCGACGGCTGACGTGCCCCGACGCCGTCGGCGAGGTGGTCGTAGCCGAAGTCCCGGCCGGTGGAGCTCTTCAGCGCCTCACTGCAAAGGAAGCGGACTTCCTTCTTCTCCGAATCGAGCCCTTCGATCAGGGTCGACGCGGGCTTGAGGTCGCCCATGAGCACCAACGTGCGGGCGATTTCCATCCGCACGGTCGGGTCGGAGTCGCGCTGCTTGCTCTGTAGGGAACTGATGACCCGACGGTCACCCATCCGGCTCAGCACCCAGGCGCAGCTTGAGCGCACCTTGGGGGTGTCGTGGTCGAGACCTTTGACGACGGCAGGGATCGCCTGCTCACCGCTCTGGGCCAGCCACAGGAGGTTTTGCAGCAGCTCTTCACGATGCTGCCACGGGATTTGCGCAATCCGTTCGTCAATCGCCTCTTGGACGATCTGGTTCGGTGCTGCGAAATCGGCGAATTCGTCGTTCTTCGAGCTGCCAGTGGATGTCGCACAGGCGGCGAAGGGAAGGGCGACGAGGAGAGTCGTGACCAGGCGCCTCATGGAATGTTCTCTTAGCTGAAATCAGGGGTTTCCCGGATCGAGCGACCGCTAGGGCCGCTGCCGAGGGGATGCCGCTGTCATCGGCGTGTTCCTGAGATGGCTTGAGGTCAGGGCTGGGATTTTTCGCCGACCAGCCCCCTGAGCGTCGGGGGCCGAGGCGCGTTGGCATCTCCCGTGCTTGGTCCGCCAACCCCCCGATTGAACCGGGAAAACGAGGGCCATGGCGGGCCAGGGCGAACAGGCCACCGAACCCCAATCCGGGCAGTTTCGGGCAAATGGCCACAACGCTTGCTTTCAACAAGCCAGTCGCGGGCTAGGATCGCTCGATGCCGTGGCCGCTGTGGTCTCTCGGCGCTTTCCAGGATTTCGTGTTGTGAGGAACCCCCCGTGAACAAGGCTGAACTGATCCAGGACGTACAAGACAAACTTGGCACCGATTGCTCCAAGGCTCATGCAGAGCGAGTGGTCAACACTGTGCTCATGTCCATCCAAGGCGGACTGCAGAAGGATTCGCAGGTCCAAATCGTCAACTTCGGTACTTTCGAAGTGAAGCAGCGCAAGGCGCGCATGGGCACCAACCCGCGCACCAAAGAGCCGATGCAGATCGCCGCCTCGCGCACGGTGGGCTTCAAGCCCGGCGCAAAGTTGAAAGAAACGGTCTAACGGTCCGCTGTTAACCGCTTGGCTTCGACCAAGCGACGCTAGCCCGAACGCGGGCGCTTGCCCGAACCGGACGCCTGCCTGAACCAAAGAGGCCGGCGACCGGGTCGATCAGTCAAGCCATCCGCCGCCGAGCACCTGCTCGTCGGCGTAGAAGACTGCCGCCTGACCTGGCGAAACCGCGCTGACCGGCTCATCGAA
>CBESZZ010000613.1:0-2648 GCA_965534055.1 uncultured bacterium
AACACTCTCGGCAGCATGACCTGAAAGTAGGTCAGAACCCGTAGGTCATTCAGCGAGTTCGTCAGGTGGGTAGGGACTGCGCACGGCGCGCCCCGGGGCATTCGGGCTAGTCGATTCTCTCCCAGGTCCCCCCAGACTCCTCCGGCTTCATCGGACCACTCACCGCTCCCATTGGATCCCCCTACAGGATCAACGACTGCGCCCTTCTCAATGATGATTCGGACGTTGCTTTCGGACTCCTTGAAAACAATGTCTTCGCCGTTTTGTCCGATCCACCAATTTCCAAACAACACGGTGCCTTCAATGTTGATCGTGGCGCCTCCCTTGACGAAGCAAGAGATGACACCATCCGGCTCGTTCGGATTGGTTGAGTCGAGACTAAAGAATGCCGTCTGCGCAGACGCAGAAGCTAGGAACGAGCCCAGCAGTAGAAGGATCGTCAGGAAATGCCTGGTCATGTTTGATCCAATTCTCGTTGAGAGTCGCTTTCAACGTGGCGGAGCCACGCCGGGAATTGGGGGCGATAGAAACTCGTGCCGTAGGTCGCGCAGGTTCTCTTTCGTATTGCTCGTGATCTCACGCGCACTTTCACGGGCGGAGCCAAACGGCAACGGTCACTAGTTCTGACCGCGCTTCTGGTTTCTCCCTTCGAGTGCGGTGGCGTCCACCGCGGGAGAACGATTGATCAACGTCTTCCTTCGTTTGAAACGCTCTTGGTCGAGTGAGTGAACTCCGCAGTTGTCGGCCTCGTCGCCACGCACTGAATGGGGAGGATGAACGGTCCCGTCGGTTCGGCCCTCTCCCCTCGATTCGTCCGGCGCCGTCATGCCACGGGGAAGGGAAGGGCGGCTCTTCGGCCCTGGCGTTGACATGACAGCATCATGCCGCGACTCAACTCAGCCTCGACCGGCCCCGCTTTCACCGCAGAAGTTCAAAGCGCGTTTCGGGCACTCGCCGACCCCACCAGGCGCCAGATCCTCATGCACTTGAGCAGCGAGGATCTGACGATCGGCGAGGTCTCCGATCGCTTCGACATGACTCGAGGCGCGATCAAGAAGCACCTCGTGATCTTGGAGGAGGGCAAGTTGATCTCCGTCCATCCGAGGGGGCGCGAGCGAGTCAATCGGCTTGCGCCTTCGGGAATGAAGCCCGCATCTAAGTGGCTTCGCTACTTCGACAAATTCTGGGACGACAAGCTGGGCAACCTGAAATCCGCAATCGAGAACAACCCAACCAACAAGAAAAGGAAACGATCATGAGCAACACAACGATCTCCAAATCAATCTTCTTCTCCGCCTCCCGAGAGACCGTGTGGGCATACCTGACGGAGAAGGACAAGCTTGGAGAGTGGTTCCACTCTGCTGAAGCAGATCTCGCAATGGATCAGGACTACGCGCTGATCCGAAAGGAGGACAATGGTTCCGTCACCAAGATGTGTTGGGGAACCGTCTTCGAGATGAAGAAACCTGCTCGGCTTGTTTACTCGTTCACGGTGAAGCCGCTCGGTGGCGCGATGACGACGGTCACCTGGGTGCTCGATGAGGTTGAAGGAGGCACTCGCTTGTCGCTTACCCACGAAGGCATCGACGAGGCCGCCGGCGATGCCGCAATGGGACTGATCCTCGCGCTCGACAAGGGCTGGGACAGTCATCTCGCCGGATTGCGATCCAAGATGCCCGCGGGCATGTCAACTTCGGCTTGATCGTGCCGAGCCGGACATAGGAACCGCGGAGTGGAGCCACTTGGGTGAACCCATGCTGGCTCCGCTGGCTACTTCTTGTGGGGATGGTCGCCGAGGATGCCACCGCCGGCGACGACACGGCCGAGTAGTGCGGGCGAAGCCAAGATCTGCATCAAACACCCCTCCTCGGTGAAGAACTCCGAAAGCACGGTGGTCTTGCCGCGGATCTCCGCACGCAATGCACCCGCGTGGTGGGGGATCAGGATCTCCACTTCCTGTTCATGCTTCGCCAGGTAACTCTGCAGCGCGCCGTGCAGCGTTTCGATGCCTTCACCGGTCTTGGCGGACACGGCGATTGCTTTCGGATCGTGTGCGTAGATCCCCGCGAGCATCGACTTGTCATCCACGGCATCGAGCTTGTTGATGACGGTCAAGCGTGGGATTTCGGCGGCTTCGTCGAGGCCTTCCAGTACCTCTTCCACCGCGTGCAACTGGTCCAAGCCTTCGGGGTTCGAACCGTCGACCAGAACAAAGAGCAAGTCAGCGACCAGTGCCTCCTCGAGGGTGGCATGGAAACTGGCGACCAGCTGGTGCGGCAGCTTGCGGATGAAGCCCACCGTGTCCGACAGCAACAGCGTGCGGCCGCCCGGTAGACGCCACGGCCGCGTGCGCGTGTCGAGCGTCGAGAACAGTTGATCCTGAGCGAGCACGCCGGCTTCGGTCAGATGGTTCATCATGCTCGACTTGCCGGCATTGGTGTAGCCGACCAACGCAATCGTGAAGAGCTCCGGGCGCGAACGAATCTCTCGACTCTTGCGCGCTTCGATGGACTTGAGCTGGGTGTTCAGGGCGGAGATTCGTGTGCGCAGCAGCGACCGATCGATGTCGATTTGCTTCTCTCCTGCACCAGCGCGCATCCCGATCCCGCCACGTTGGCGTTCAAGGTGCGTCCACATGCGCTTGAGCC
>CBESZZ010000614.1:0-2644 GCA_965534055.1 uncultured bacterium
CACACATCGCTGCCCGTGGTGTGAACGACCGTGAACGTCACGTTGCCGCTTGGCCCGATCAAGATCGGATCTGCGACCACTGCGCCATTCTGCGCGTAGGCCTCGCGCGCTAGACCCGTGGAGAGGTCCTGCGTCCACAGTTCCTTGGTCGTCGCGTCGGGGGTTCGCGTGTAGACCACCAGCTCCTCCGGACCGGCGAAGCCAACGAAGCGTTCCGCGACTCCGACCGTCGCGGAGATGCTGCTCGGAGCACGGGTGAAGACATCCCGCACGAACAGATCAAACTCGTCGCTGCCGCGCTGCTGCTCGAATACCGCGTGACCCTCCCGCGTGGCCCCGCAGAACCGCTCGACAAACCCCGGAGCACTGCTGATGCGCACCGGCTCGGTGGTCGTGACGTCGTAGCCGTAGAGATCATCGCCGCATGAAACGACGACGAGATCCGCGTTCGGCACGGAGATGCGAATTGCCCCATCCGCGAATTGACCGTTGGCCGCAACAACCCCCCATTCCACGTCGTAGGCGCCCGCCGTGGGGAACGTGTTGGAGTAGACGGTTCCCGCGAACTGGCCACCACCAGCGATCACTTCAAAGCTCACGCCGGCCCTCGCGCGGTCCGTGACGTAGTCCGAGAGATCGATGCTGAAGTGCGAGCCTTCGTTCAAGACCTGCTCGGGGATCGACGCGATCCGAGGTGTTGCATCTTTGCCGCCGCCGCCTGAACAGGCCGCTACGACAACCAACCAGCCAACACATGCGGCTCTGCATGCGGTCACGCGATGTGAACTTGCAGCGCGAAGAGCAGTTCGAAGAGCGTTGGTGAATCGGTCCATGAGCCCTTCATCGACCGGCACGCGACGCGCGCCGAACCGAGAAACCGCCCCGGAGACGCGGATTCGCCCGCACCCCGATCGCTTGAGCTACGAACGTGTACGCTTTTTCGACGGTCGCTTGCGAGCGCTGGCTTTCTTGCTGACCGAGGCCTTCTTCTTGGCCCGCCGTTTCGGCTTCGACTTCGGCTTCCCAAAGACCAGATCGAAGACTTCGTCGAACTCTTCGACATAGAAGAACCGCAAACCCCGAATCAGCTCCGGTCGGAGCTCTTCAGCGTCGCCCCGGTTCTCCGCAGGCAGGATCACGCGCTTGACCCCGTACATCTTCGCCGCCAACACCTTTTCGCGAACGCCGCCGACGGGCAGCACTTCGCCCACCACCGTGATCTCACCGGTCATCGCGAGGTCGCTCGGGCACTTGATCTCACGGAACAGTGAAGTGAACGCCGTCGCGATCGCGATGCCGGCCGACGGCCCATCTTTCGGGATCGCGCCGGACGGGAAGTGCAGGTGAACGTCGAACTTGCTGAAGTCCTCAACACTCAGGCCGAACCTGTCGGCGTGGCTCTTGAGGTACGCCAAAGCCAGCGATGCAGATTCTTGCATCACGTCTCCCAAGCTGCCGGTCAATCGCAACACACCCTTGCCAGGGCTCTTCACGGCTTCGATGTAGAGCACGTCGCCGCCGACGGGAGTCCAACCGAGTCCCTGCACCACTCCCGGCACACGCACTCGTCGATCACCTTGGCTGTCAAAGCGATGCCTTCCAAGCAACTTGGGTAGGTCAGCTGGCTGGACCGCACCGGGCACCTTCGTCTTCTTGGTAACCGCGACCGCCGCTTTGCGGCAAAGGCGCGCAATCACCTTCTCGAGACCACGCACTCCCGCTTCACGCGTGTAGTGCCTAGCGATGGCTTTGATCGTTGTTGCCGACAGGCCCAAGCTCTTCTTGTCGATGCCATGCCGCTCCCGCTGCTTCGGAACGAGGTGCCGCAACGCGATCTGCACCTTCTCTTCCAAGATGTAGCCGGGGATTTCGATCACCTCCATGCGGTCGCGCAGCGGTGCCGGAATCTGCGGAAGAACGTTGGCGGTCGCCAGGAAGAGGATGCGCGAAAGGTCGAAGGGCACATCGAGGTAGTGATCCTGGAATGCGCCGTTCTGCTCCGGGTCCAAGACTTCGAGCAGGGCGGATGACGGATCCCCGCGGAAGTCTGCACCCAGCTTGTCGATCTCGTCGAGCAACATGACCGGGTTGTTCGAACCGCTGGCCTTCAACCCCTGCAAGATGCGCCCGGGCATGGCGCCAATGTACGTCCGACGGTGCCCCTTGATCTCCGCTTCGTCGCGCATGCCGCCGAGCGAAAAGCGCCAGAACTCACGACCGGTTGCGCGCGCGATGCTGCGCCCCAGGCTGGTCTTGCCCACACCTGGTGGGCCGCTGAAGCAGAGGATGGAGCCCTGGTACTTGGGCTGCAATTTGCGGACGGCCAGAAACTCCAGGATGCGCTCTTTGACCTCATCGAGGCCGAAGTGGTCCTCGTCGAGCACCCGTGCTGCTTCGCGAAGATCCGTGCGATTCACCGAGGCCTTGCTCCACGGCAGCGCAGTCAACCAGTCCAGGTAGTTGCGAATCACCCCGTATTCCGGGGACTCCACGGGGGTGGTTTGCAGCCGACGAAGCTCTTCTCGGGAACGCTGGAGCGCGTCCGGCGGCATGTCCGCGTCTTCGATCGCTTGGGTGAGGCGCTCGACTTCCATCAACCGCGGATCACCCTCCTCGCCCAGTTCACGCCGGATGATTTTCAGCT
>CBESZZ010000615.1:0-2638 GCA_965534055.1 uncultured bacterium
CCGATTGCTGGCTTGAGTTCGTTTG
Source organism: uncultured bacterium (assembly GCA_965534055.1). Classification (GTDB taxonomy): domain Bacteria; phylum Planctomycetota; class UBA1135; order UBA1135; family UBA2386; genus CBESZZ01. The sequence continues at coordinate 26 of CBESZZ010000615.1, forward strand.
TTGGCTTTGCAGATGGTTCTGCGACGGGCTCGGTGGGCGGTGTTACAGGCTCGGTGGCAGGTTTGTTGACCGCGGGCTTTGCTTCGTTGGCTGAGGAAGCGTTTCCGTCGCCTGGTTTCTCAGTGTCCGGTTTCGGCGCGGGATCGCGTGGTGGGGGCCTGAACACCGGCTTCTCCGGCAGCGGTTCGGCCCAGACCTTCAGGATCGTCGAAGGTCGGCGATCGAAGACGATCTGTTGGAACTGCGGCAGGATCGGTGGCGCCGCCGGCTCATCTTCGCTCTTTGCCGGATCTTGCGCGCCGGCACCCATGCCGATCTCCATATCCGTGACCTCCTCGATGAGCGTGATCGAGCCGCCCGAGGACCGAATGATGCGCGTTGGAGTCTGGCCCGTTGCCTCGATGCAGCAGATGCCTGCTGCTAGCACACCGCCCATTAGGGAGGTTCCGAAGAGAGAGCGAGACGCGAAACGGATGGAGGGTGTGCTCATAAGTGGAGACAAAAAAAACGCCGCCGTGAACGGCGGCGCGGCAGCCATGGGGGACTCTTCTTGGGGGGGGTGCGTCCTGTGCGCACACCCTTCAGTTGCTACGAACCACAGTTGCTACGAACCAGATCCGTCAGGTAGTGCACCGCCGCCTGCGCCGCGTGCATCTGCTGGAATCTTTCCTTTTCCTTTCCCTTTGCCGGCGCGACCGCGCCCGCTTCCACAGCCTTCTCACTGATTGGGGAGAGGTAAGCCTTGGAGGTCGCCCAGGTTCATGCGGGCCAAGCGGATCGCAGACTCAAGGTCCTTGCCGTAGCGCGTAGCAGCCGTTTCGTCGCCGCTCTTCACTGCATCCTCGGCCAGGTGCCGATAGATCTGGCGAGAAGCCTCGATTTCCGGTTCCCACTCTTCGCGAGCGAGGCCTTCCAAACGCATGAGCCACGTCACGTAGTACTTCGCGTTGGCCAAGGCACTGCGTGCTTCGCTCACCAGCGCGGGGTCCGCGGACTCGTCGGCTTCGAGATCGTCGACCAGAGTCATCAGTGCCGAATGGGCCTGGGGGAGACCCTTGTTCTGCATCATCACCTGTGCCAAAGCCAAAGTGACGCGGCGAGCCTCGTCCTTGCGCTCACCGGGCAGCAGCCGGAGTGACTCTTGGTATTTGTTGATCGACAAACCCCACTGCTCTTCAGCGGCCAGCTTGTCGGCTTCGCGCGAAAGCGCCGACGCGCGGTCGACGTCCATGAGGTCTTGGCCGGGGCCTTCGTGGTACGCCCAAATCCCCAGAGGGATGACGCACCAAAGAGCTAGAAAGAAGTTCATCATGGCTTGGGCTCCGATTCGCGAAGAACGGGCAGTCGTAGATTCGAGAGACGCTGCGGCGGCAGGGGTATTCCCATGCCGAAGCGCTCTTCATTCTTTCGGCGAGTGTAGCAACCGAGGGTGAGGCGGTCGCATTCCGAAGTGCCCCAGGGATGCATCATGCGGATTTTAGACCGGACCCCGGCTGGCCGCCTGTTGCCCTGTTTCGGCCTGTGTCGCCCGCAGACGCCACGGAGAACGACCGCACGCCACCGAAGAGATGGAGCAGCAGCGGTAGGAGCATCAGGAGAGCCCCGCCGATCAGAGTGGCCAGGAGCGCGTAGTCCCGGGCCGTGAGTTTTTTGACCGCGGCGCGCCTCGTGTCCTCGGTGAAGGCCTTGATCAGGTCCGTGGGCAGCTGGCGGGCGTTGCCGTCGTGGAAGTTGCCGCCCATGCGTGCTGCAACCTGGCGAAGCGTGGCGGAATCTTGGCGCGAGTTGCGGCCATCGATGAACTTGCCCTGCACCGGATCGCCCACGCCCACCACCATGAAACCGCCGACGGATGGTGGCATCTTTGGGATGCCCGCTGCGGGGACGGTGTCACCGTCGCTCATCACCACGACAAGTGCGCTTTTTGGCGCCCAGGGTTTGCAGATCTTCGCGGCCAGTTTGAGGCCGGAAAACAGCTTGGTCTTGCCGGCTTGGAACGCGTGGTTCATCGGCAAGTCGGACAGGATGTTGCGGACCACCTCGCGATCTTCGGTGTCGACGACAACAGACTTGGCGCTGCTGAACGTGGCGATCACCGAAATCTTGTAGCGGCCGATTGCGACGCGCTCGAACAACGACTCGAGCAAGTCCCGAGAGCGCTGCTTGCGCGTTTGTTCGCCGGTCGGGCCGGCATCTTTCAGCGACATCGAAGGCGACACGTCGAGCACCAGCACCAGGTGACGTTCTGCCTCAGAATCGGCACCACCTTCGCTCTTGTGAGTTCTCGGCGGCAGTTCCATCAACAGCTGTAGGCCGTAGGCGAGCAGGCCCATGGCTGCCATGCGCAGGAACGGAGCCACCCACGTCCAAGCGGGCGGTCGACCGGTCGGGCCGAATGCAAGCCGTGCGACGCGGCGCACGCGCAGGGCATGCAGCAGCTCGAACAGGCCAACCAGCACGATGACTCCAACGGCCACCAGCACGATGCGAAAGTCGAAGACCACGTCCATCGCGTCCGCTCCTGCGGGGTCGCTCGACTCGATCTTGCCCGAGTCCTGCGTTTTGGCCTGCACGAAGGGCGCCAGCATGGGAAGCAAGAGGTGGGCTACCACG
>CBESZZ010000616.1:0-2635 GCA_965534055.1 uncultured bacterium
CGCGGCTTCGTACGTCGCACCGTCGGTGGCCCGCAATCCGCGCGCCGTCATGACGGCAACAAACGGTGCGAAGCTGACGCCCAGGAGGAACGCGCACGCCCAAAACCCCGAAGCCCATTCGCGAGAGAAATCGGCGAAACCCATGGCCACGAAAATTGGCGGCATGACCAGCGGCAAGACCCCGAGCGGACCGAGGATCTTTGCGCCCGGCAAGTCCGTTCGAAACGTCACCCACGTGTGCGTCCAGCCGAAGAGGAACGCAATCGCGGCGACGGATAACCCGAGACTCATGCTGTAGATCAGCTGCGTGCGATCCAGCGGATCGTCCATCAGCGTCGACCAGCCGGAGAAATCGAATCCCCCCTCCGTGCCCCGCACCGTGTCCCACAGCATCGCAAGAGCCGGTGCAACCACGAACAACAGCAGGAACCCAAACCCCAAGAGGAGTGGTAGCCGATGCAAGATCGCGCCGGATTGGCGCTCGCTTGAAGTTCTGATCCGGTCACTCACGAAGCATTAGCTCCCGCCGAACCGCTTCTGGAACCGCTGCACCCGACTGTCGAGCGCCGCCGCGGTAGCGCGTGCATCCCAACGCATCACCTTGAAGGTATCGATGCGAAGGATCTGTGGATCGGCTGGTGGCGTCACGGAAGCGCGCAACGGAATCTGCGCGGAACGAGAGGCGGCGAGCAAGCCTTCAACCTCTTCGGACACGATGAAGTCGACCAGCTTCTTCGCGTTCTCGGGATGCGGGCAATCCTTGATGATGCCCACCGAGTTCGGGATCAGCATGGTGCCCAACTCTTCGTCACCTTGATCGGGGAACACGCAGGCCACCGGATTACCCTTCTTCAGCGCTACGTGGAAGTCGTCGGTATCGGTCATCGCCCACGCCAGCGTGCCGTCCGAGACGGCTTGCTTGGTGGCGCCGTTGCTCTGCAGAACGGCCACTTCGTTGGTGGCGAGCCCCGCCAGGAACGCGTCGAACTTCGACTCCTCCATCTCGAGCGAGAGCGCCGTGAAGTGCGTGAGCGTGGTGCCGGTCAATGGCTTGGCAACCCCACAGCGACCCTTCCACTTCGGGTCGACCAAGTCGAGCACGCTGCTTGGCCATTCCTCGCGGTTGGGGAGCACGTCCGTGTTCACGATGATCACGCGGGCGCGCGCACCGAAACCGGTCCACAGCGCATCCGGATCGCGATAGACCGCGGGGATGCCTTTGGCCGCCGGTGACTCGTAGCTGGCCAACACGCCTTTCTGCGCGAGCCTCACCGTGTGGGCGAGCTCGTTGTTCCAAAACACGTCGCAGCGCGGACGCTCGCGTTCTTCCAGGATCGCGCTAACCAAACCCACCGTCTTCGAGCCCTCCGTATCGAAACGCGCCTTGACCTTCAGGCCGGAGACTTGCTCGAAGCGATCGACTAGCTGTTCCGAATGCTCCTGATCCAAGGCGACGTAGAGCGAAACGTCCGTGGGTCTCGTGCACCCCACGGCCATTAGCAGCCCAACTGTGAGAGTTGCCGTTTCCAGCGTGGGAAGAATTCGAGGCAGGCGACAAGGCATGGCGATCCGTACCGCTTTGGGGGCGGCCTAGGTTTTGGGGTCGTGGCGTGGCTTACAGTTCGTGGGAATCAAGCCGCGGCTGTGAGCTCGCGCTAGCTGGTGCGCAACCGGTTCAGCACATGGTTCACCCACTCCGTCCGTCAATCAATCGGCAAGGCTTGCCCGATAGATCGCGCCGGCCAACTTAGTGCCCGAGTCGTAGTTGCCAACACACATGTAGAGGCGATCTAGATCGTCGAACAGGATGTTGCCGCAGCCAGCCTGAGTCCCGGTAAAGGATGCGATGTCCACGTAGGGCAGTGCCGTCGTCGACCGTTCAGACTGATCGTCACCGAAGAACGGCGCCTCCGGGTTCGGCACGCCGACTCGCCAGACGCGGCCTTCTCTTGCGCAAGAGACATACAGCGCGCCCTTGTTGTCGAACGCGATGTCGACCAGGTTGGCGCTGCGCTTGGTTTCCTGACGCCACGGCTCAAACACCGCGATCAGTTCACCACGCACGGGCCGGATCAGATCGCCGTTCTCCTGCGCAGGGAAACGCACGACCACCGACGAGGTGCGGTAACCGATATATAAGTAGCCGTCGCGATACTCCGCTGCACTTGCACCGAGCAGTTCGGTTTCGCCTTCACCACCGGGCCAGCTCAATTGAGTCTTGGCGCCCATGATTTGTCGGCTCTGCGGATGCCCCGCTTCTGGGCTGTGCCGCACTTCGGCAAGGTCGTACTGCACGAGCGCGTGGTTGTCCTTGGCGACGACGTAGAGGAAGTCACCGGCGACGCAGCCACCGTTGGGCCCGTTGACCCATCCGTGAGGCGGCGCATTCTTCGCCGGATCGTGGTGCGGGAAGTACTTGCTCGGGACCGTGTAGCGGGTGGAATCCTCGGGCACGATCGTATGGTCGTGCATCTCGACGGGATACCAACCCGAAGTGCGCAGGTCATACCGATGGATTGAGTCGCTGGCGTTCTTGCGGAACTTTGCGCCCGGCAAGTCGACACCGCTGAATCCACAGATGAAGAAGTTGCGCGACGCATCGTCGAAGATGAGCGTGCAGTAGGGGCGTTCCATG
>CBESZZ010000617.1:0-2628 GCA_965534055.1 uncultured bacterium
CATGGTTGAGACGGATCGCCGCCGCCCTCCTCGAACGTCGCCGTGCGGATCTACTACACCTTGTCGCTTCACAGCGAGACGCGCCGAGCTGGGGCTTCATGCTGGAACAGGGCGCGACCACACTCTGGGAGCAATGGGACGGCATCAACTCGCGCGCCCACAGCTCCTTCCTTTCCATCGGCGCGTTCTTTGTCGAAGGCCTCCTCGGTATCCGGCCGCTCGAAGCGACGCCGGGCTACGCTCGCTTCGAGCTGGCCCCCGCCGTCGGCGTCGGCGGGCTCGCAAGCGCATCGGGACATTTAGACACGGTGCGTGGTCGCATCGTTTGCGCATGGAAAGTGGAGGATGGGCGGGCCGAGCTGTCGGTCGTCGTGCCGCCCGGAGCCCGGGCCAGGATCCGCATCCCGACGTCCTCTCCATCCACGGCTCGGGAGAACGGAGTCCACCCCAAGCAGGCCCCGAGCATCATCTCCGTAGTGGAATCCGACGGCACGCTCACCTGCGAAGCTCTTTCTGGCTCGTACCAGTTCCAGTTCACGCTCTGACCCCGACTCGATCCATCGACCCTCGCGAACAGCGTTGCAGAGGCAACAGCTCCGTTGCAAAGGTTCGAGTCGCGGCCTACCTGGCCGTCCCTTCGCGGATCTTTGCGAACGGACGACTCCATGTGGCTCGTCCAACCGGGCTCCATGCTTCCACCGGAATGGCTGCTCGTGAAGCCAAGTCTTTCAGCGTTGCAGCTTCCGCTTCTGGAGTGCGTTTGAAACTGAACGGGTTGCGGGAGGTGCCGGGTTCCAGCTGCGGGTAGTCGGCGTCTTGACCACTGGCGATGGCAACCGCGAGTTCTTCACCGCGCTCCGCCATGCGCACCTGGAAGGCCAGGTCATAAGGGCCGATTGCTGCCCGAGACTGAGGCTCTGCAGCAACCCAACGTGCCCAGTCGAAGCCGTAGATGTAGTCGTGCGTGTAGCGGAAGCCCACGGGGCCACCGCCACCAAAAGCCGTCTGTAGGTTGGTTGCAACACGGAGCACTTCGCTGATGCGGGCGGCTGCGGTCGCATCGCGCCCGCGTTCGTGCACGATCGTCGCGCCTGCCAGAACTCCTTCCCGCGCAGACGCTGTCGCCAATGCGTCGAAGTCCAGGAACAGGTTCTCAGGGAAGTGCTGTTGAACGGCCTGAATCAACGCTGTGAATCCGGTCACCCAGGCGTCGAGGGAAATGGCACCAAGGTTCGGCGCGTGTTCGCGAACCGAATCGTAGAGCGCGACCGCAGATGTTGCCTGCTCACGCCCCGGCGCCAAACTGCGTTGCGGCTGGGTCCATGCGGCGTCGGCCGCAGCCAGTGCGTCGAGACTTGCAGGATTGGCCTTGGGCTCACTCATGGGGATCGAGCGTGGTCCGCGAAGGCGATGCTGTCAAGCGAGGGCTGTACCCACTGCACGCCACGTGCGGGCTTCTCAGGCAACAGATGCAAAAATCGCTTCGGCGAGGGCGCCTCCCGCCATGCCCAAACCGCACCACAAGATCACCCGATGCAGGGCGCGCTTGAATGCACTGATTGAGCCGAACCGCGACATGTCGACCGACCTGGCGCGGCGAAGCACGAATCGAAACCCAACAAAGACGACCAAGAGTGCGACGAACACGGACACCTTCCCCGGCTGCCACTGCGCGGTGAGCCCGGTTGCCGGCGCCCCGGATGAGGACACGTCAGGCACCGTCACCAAGAACAACAGGAACGCCACACCCGCCAACGTCAAACACCACGCCGCAAGTCGCGCTGCGCGGCGGCTGCCGATCCACGTGGCGATTGTCCGCTTGCCGCCTTCGCGATCGCTACCTTCGTCGGCGAACCCGCTCGTCACACCAGACGCAAACGCGAGAATCCCAAAGCCCAAAAGCCACGCCGCCATGCGCAGTGCGCTCTGCGAGTCCAGCTGGGAGTGTCCGCTCACCGTGATCCACTGCATCAACGGAAGCAGCAGCCCCACGCCGAGACCTTCAAGAACTTCGCCGCCACCTCGGTAGTTCAGTCGAGCGGGCGGAAGCGAGTACAGCGCGAAGCAAAGGAAGCACGCCAAGCCACACCAGGCAGCGGTCCATGCTCCCCATGCCGCTAGGCCCGCGACGACACTGCACCCCAACAAGCCAAAACCCAGCCCGCCCACCAGCACCGTGTGCGCATCCAGAATCCCATCTGGAATCGTCTTCGGCGAACAATTGCTGGGAAACATGCGCCGCTTGATGGCATCCACACGTTGGTCGGCCCAGTCGTTGAGCAACACGATGTAACCAAGCAAACAAACCGTGAAGACCCAGCCCAAGACGCTGCGTGCCCACCAGGTGCCTTCGTTGAGGTCGGCCACCCCGTCGGGTCGACTGAACACGTGGGCGAACCCAGCGCATTGCCCGATCAGCGTCGGGATCAGCAGCTTGCCCCAGCTTGCCGGCTTCAGTGCGTAGACCAGTCGCGCGAAACCAGAAGGAGGCAGCGTGAGCTGCGGATGCACGACGTCGGGCATCCAACCATGATGCACGGTGATGGTTCGTGGGAAACACCGGATCGCTCGAGGCGTTGCCAGCAGGGTGCCCGGTCACGGTGTGTCCGTGTATCATGCCCCATTCGC
>CBESZZ010000618.1:0-2615 GCA_965534055.1 uncultured bacterium
TCGTGGTGCATCTTGCTGCGGCGCGCACCTCGGAAGCGACCGCGGCTGCCGACGCACGGGCTACGCTAGGCGAGATTCTCGATCTCTCGGTCGTCGAGCAAGTCGCAGACCTCAGACGTCGGGCCGAAGGCAAACTTTGGCCCGCAACTGGTTCACGGATTGCACTCATGGGTGCCTGGTTGGATGAAGCCGAAGCGTTGCGGCCAACATTGGCCACGTTGCGGGCACGTCGTGATTTGCTTCCTGAGGGCGCGCAAGGCTCAGCAGTCGGTGCGCAGGGAAGCGCGAGCGACACGGCCCGGTCGGTTTGGCGACGTCGCCTCATCGAAGACGCTGTTGCGTCGCTTGATGCGTTCTTCGCCGCAGGAAATGAAGCTCCGTTCAATCCCGCGGAGAGCACCGGTCCACCGTTGCGTAGCGACGTGGCGGCGGTGGCGCAGCGACTTGAGTATGCGCGATGGATCGATCGGTCGACCATGATCGAAGACGACGCGCAGCAACTCTGGGCTGAGGCGGCACGGCAGGTACGCGAGTCTCCGCACTACGGCGGGCTAGAACTTGCGGCGCAACCTGGCCTGTTGCCGCTCGGCGTCGACCCGAAGTCAGGGTTCGCCGAGTTCGTGCACGTGCAAACCGGCGTGGCGCCAACCCGTGCCGTCGACGGTTCGTTGCAGTGTGATGCGGGAACCGGAATGGTGTTGGTGTTGATCCCCGGCGGCGCGTTCCACATGGGGGCGCAGCATGAGGGTGAGCGCAATGTCGATCCGCTTGCCGAAGAGATGAACGAATCCCCGGTGCACCGGGTCGAGCTGGCACCGTGGTTCTTGGCGAAGTTCGAAATGACTCAGGCTCAATGGGCGCGGGTGACCGGTGCGAACCCGAGCGTGCACAATGCGGTCAGCCAATTCGTGGTCGACGATGCCGCGCCACGCCATCCTGTTGAGTCAGTGGATTGGTGGTCTGCGTGCTCTGTCTTGCACAAGCTCGGTCTGGTGTTGCCAACTGAGAGCCAGTGGGAATACGCGGCGCGCGCGGGCAGTTCGACTCCTTGGCCACACGGTGCAACGATCAAAGCGCTCCTGTCACCTCCCGCCGCCAATCTGGCCGACGCAGCGTCGGCTGCGGCGATTGGAGCACAGGGATGGTCGCCGACACCCGGTTTGGATGACGGCTTCGTGATGCATGCACCGGTGGGAAGCTTCGCACCGAACGCCTGGGGTCTGCACGACATGTGCGGCAACGTGGCCGAGTGGTGCAACGACGCCTACATCGGCTATCGAGTTGCGCCGATGCCCGGAACTGGCGGGCGACCGATCCCGGATCCGCCGGCGACGGTCATGTATCGAGGCGGTGGCTTCGATCAGCCGGCGCAAGAAGCGCGCTCGGCGAACCGCGCGGGCGGTCCGCCAAGTCGGCAGCACTTTGCGCTCGGCGTGCGGCCTGCGCGCTTGCTCACCGAGCGGTGAGGTGCGCGAGGCCTTGGGGCCGGCTTCCTCAAGCTAGCCTAGGGAGGCTTGCTGAGGGCGGCCCGTGTTCGACTACTGGCGGTAGTCCGTCTGCTGGCGGTTCGTGATCGGCACCGGGAACATCGGGTTCGGCAGGCAGAAGAAGAGCGACTGCGTGTAGATCCGCGTTCCGGCGAACTCTTGCGGGATGGTGTAGCCACCGATCTCGATGCACTCGGGGCTCGTGCGGCCAGGGCCACAGATGTAGCTGGTCGCCATGGCGCCAAGCTGCGCGTTCACGAAGCCTGGGATGATCGTGGGCTGCGGTGAGCTGCTCAGGATGAGGTAGACGATTGCGGGACCTGGGCATGAGTTCGGACCCGTGCCGTTGTGGACGTAGAAGCGCTGCGTCTTGCCGACCATTAGCTCCGGCGTGGTTGCCATCGTGGGCTCCGAAGGGGCTTCGAGTTCGACGGTCTGACGGCCGGTGCCCTCACCCTGTGCGTTCTGAGCTTCGATGCGCTGCAGGCCTGGAGCCAAGCAAAGCGGCGGGTAGACGCACAGTTCTTCAGAGCTGAGGATTTCGAAGTAGCCAAGGCCGAGGTCGCAGGGATCCTGTGACGTGATCGCCGTGCCCTGGAAGTTGATCTCGGTGGTCATGTCCAACGCGCATCCACGCACGATGAAGCAGTCACCGGTGACGGTGAGCAGCTTTTGGCGTGGGCCCTTGGCCATGCAGATTTGCGGCAGGCTGCCGACAGAGAAGATGAAGTCGACGTCCGCGTCGGTGTTGGTCAGGGTTGGACCGTTGTTCGACTGACGGGTGATGTCTACGTCGATCTTGAACGCTGCGCCGCGCTCAATCCGGCGGCTGGCGCCGAGTCCAATTTGAGCAGCGTCGCCGCGGAGCGTGATGTTTGCACGGGCGCCGGCGAGGTCGCCGCGGCCGCTGAGCGTGCCTTGAATGGTCTCGTAGTAGATCCAAGCGCGGGGATCAATCGGGCCACCGTTGGTCTCCAGGTAAGAGCTGGCGAACGAGGTGTTCGGCGAGCCAGCTGGCGGGTGGTTCGCGTCGCCTGGCATGATGCGGGACGAGAAGTCGAGGTTGATGATGAAGCGGCAGTTCGGGTTGGCGCGTGCGGCGATCTCACCGGAGATGTTCATCGTGCC
>CBESZZ010000619.1:0-2606 GCA_965534055.1 uncultured bacterium
CTGATACTGCGCGCCAAGGGCGGCAAAGTCCCTGGATCGCTCGCGGAAGAGATCGCGCAGACCCAAACGACAGCGGTCCACCTCCTGTGGACCGCTCCGGGAATCGAGATCGCCTACAGGCTGTCGCTTCCAAACGGTCGACGGCATCGCGGCATCGTGCCCCGCTGGGACGGACGCAAGACTCCTTGGCAACCAATCATCAGCGTGGACTCCAAGTGATTGCCTGGAGCGGATACCCCTTGGAGACACGCGGGACGATGAAGATCGAGCCGATGGCGAACCACTAGCTGCCGCGCAGCGCGTCGCAGATCGATTCGCGCACGACGTTCTCCAGCGCCTCTTGCCGACCAGACCGTAGACTGACTTCCGCGCCGCCACCCTGCACGTGGGCATCCAAACTCGCGAGCGTCGCGACACCTTCTTGAATGCTCTGGCCCAGCGGCGCGTCCCATCCTTCATAGCGTTGTTCGACAAACGCCTGCACGCGGCCGTCGTCGATAAGCCGCTCCGCGCAAAGCAGTGCCAGCGCAAGCGTGTCGATGCCGCCAACGTGCGCGTGGATCAGATCGCCGAGATCCACGCTTTGCCGGCGAAGCTTCGCGTCGAAGTTGAACCCGCCTGTGGTCAGGCCGCCATGTCGAAGAATCTCGTACAGCGCGAGGGTCATCTCCTCGACCGAGTTGGGGAACTGATCGGTATCCCAACCGTTCTGCGGGTCACCGCGGTTTGCGTCGACGCTGCCAAACAAGCCGCGCGAGAATGCTTCCGCGACCTCATGGTGGAACGACTTGCCCGCAAGCGTCGCGTGGTTCACCTCGATGTTGACCCGGTATTCATCCGCCAGACCGAACCGTTGCAAGAACGCGTCGACCGTCGCGACGTCCGTGTCGTACTGATGCTTGGTCGGCTCGCACGGCTTGGGTTCGATCAACAGCGTCCCCTGAAAGCCGATCTTCGCTTTGTGCTCTGCAACCATCGCGAGGAACCGCCCGAGCTGTTCCGACTCGCGGCGAAGGTCGGTGTGCAGCAGCGTGTCGTAGCCTTCACGCCCGCCCCATAGGACGTAGTTCTCGCCACCCAGCGAGTGCGTCCATTCGAGGGCCTGCTTGACCTGGCTTGCGGCGTGGGCAAAGACCTCGGGGTCAGGCGATGTCGCGGCGCCTGCGCGATAGCGCGGGTGAGAGAACAAGTTCGCGGTTCCCCACAACAAACGCTTTCCACTCTGCGACATCCGCTCCGAGACGTGCTCCATCACGCGGTCCAACAACACCGATGTTTCCACGGGCCCTTCCACTTCGGGCACGAGGTCGCGATCGTGGAAACAGAAGAACGGCACATCGAGCGTTTCCAGCAGCCCAAACAGCGCGTCGACTTTGTCAAAGCACCGCTGCAACACTGGGGTGTCGGACTGTGCGAGCCAGGGACGATCCATCGTGTCGCCACCAAACGTATCAGCACCAGACCAACAGAAGCCGTGCCACGCGCAGACTGCAAGCCGAAGCTGCTCGTCCATGCGACGCCCGTGAACGATGCGCGCAGGATCGTAGTAACGATACGCCACCGAACTATCTGCGTCGGGCGCAACAGGAGCAGCGCTTGGGTCGAAGCGAACGTTCGGAAATGCGTCGAACGGAGATGCAGTCATCGCTTCATCATCGCAGATGCAACTGCGTACACGAAGACCGGCGAACCCAAGGGCTCGCCGGTCTCGGTTCAGCCGCTAGCTAGGTAGCTAGCCAGCAGTGAATCAGGCGTTCTTCTTGCGCAGCTCGTCGCGGATGTCGCGGAGCAATTCCACGTCTTCCGGCGGTGCTTTCGCCGGCGCCTCTTCTTCCTTGCGCTTCATCGAGTTGAGCCCCTTCACGATCATGAAGACGGCGAACGCAATAATGAGGAAGTTGATCGTCGCATCGATGAACGAGCCGTACTTGATGATCGGCGCGCTGGCCGCTTCAGCGGCCGCGATGCTTGCGTAAGTCTCACCGTCCAGTGCCAAGAACTTGTCACTGAACGCAATCCCGCCCATCAGCAACCCGATGGGCGGCATGATGACGTCGCTAACAAGCGAGGTGATAATCTTGCCAAATGCCGCACCGATGATGATGCCGACAGCGAGATCCATCGCGTTGCCTTTGACGGCGAACTCTTTGAATTCCTTGATGATGCCCATGGGCGCGTTCCTTGAGAGATAGTGGCAGGAGTGGTGGTGGCCGCTCTGCGACGAGCGGATGGGGCCACCGAACGAGTAGGTCCTCTCGACGAGACCGAATGGTCGGTTTCGATTGAGCGGAAGCCGGGAGCGTAGGGAGCGCGCTCAATCGATCAATGCAGCCGTTTCCGATCTCGCCGGTACCAAGGGGCGATGCGCAGGATGCTGCTCGCGCATCCCGCGCGGCTGGCCAGATTCTTTGGCAAACGGGGACCCCGCGCGCTCCTCTGCGCCTGGCGGCATTCAGTTTTTCTTCAACTGCGCATGAGCTGGCGTGGATGGACGGGGCTTAGCTCGCTTCCAGGCTCATGGCCGCTCGCCACGGTGTTCACGGAACACTCGGAGATGCGGGGTCGGAGCTACAGGACCAGCTCTTCCGCGTCATAAACCGGCCCTT
>CBESZZ010000620.1:0-2606 GCA_965534055.1 uncultured bacterium
ATTAGTCCCGGTATCGAAGACGAGCAGCTGCAAACGCCGCTCGGCGACGAGCGTCCAAGCGCGAACTACCGCTTCCTACCGTTCGACGTGGATGCAGGTCACGAAGAGCTGTTGATCCTTTGGGACGATCGCTTGGATGGCGAGAAAGACCGCTTCGACTCGGCGTTTGCCGCGTCGCAGACCAACCTCGCGGAGGTTTCGGATTCGTTCCAAGGCCAGAACACCGCACAACGTCCGTTCTCCCTGGTGCCGCGCAACGGCGCGGTCCGCATGCGGTTTTCGGGCGACATCGAGGTGGACAACCAGTTCTTCGTAGTCAACCCGTCGGCTGTGCAGCTTCTGGAGCTGCGCGGTGACGCGTCGACACTGCCTCCGGACCAGGCTTACCGGACGCTGCCTGCGCGCATCTTGGTGCAGGGCTCGGACATCATCCTCGACCCGACGATCCTCCCCGGCGAGGGTTCGTTGCTGCCACTGACCGTTGGGCTCCCCGAGAGCTCGAACCCCGTGGCCGCGAACATTCGGATCGCGATTCCGACCCGCGGAGCGGTCTCACCGACCTTCTTCGTCTCCGAATCCACGAACACCGACCTTCGGGGTTCAGGGACCAGTGGGCGGAATGCGGCGATCCGGGACTTCCGTTCCGGATCTGCTTCCGACGGCCTGGCCGGCTTGCTCACCGACGTGGAGAGCCCAGTCATCCAGGGTGAGTTCGGCATGGGGATCACGGATGTCGACATCCAAAACCGCATCGTCACCATCAACAAGCGGGAGCAGTTGGTGGTCATCCGCGGGCGGACGCCTTTCGTTGATGGCCCACTCGACACGATCACGCAGTTGCCTAAGGGCACGGCAAACGCGCCTGGCATTCGCTCACTGCGATCCGGAGATTTGGTTCGCCAGCTCGTCGAAGTCTCTCTGCCCAACGGTGGCACCGAGGAGGTCCTGCTGCAGGGCCGCGTGGTGCAGAACCTCGAAGTCGGCACGGTTGAAGGAGATCCGAACTTCCCCGGCACGGGCCTGGCTCGCGATGGCACAGACAACGGCGACAACCCGATCGTTCGGGTGCGTCTGACGAGCATCGAAGGCAGGGACAGCCAGGGCAACCCGGTGTTCTTCCAAGGCTCGACCGATCCTCGTGGTCGCGACTGCTCGGTCCGCACGACCTACTACGAGAACGTGCCACTGGCCAGTGGTGGTGCGATTAGCGATTCCGGGCGACGTCTGGAGTTCCTGAGGATCAACCCCTCGCCGCCGCGCTTTGATCCGGTGACGCAGATGCCGATCCCACGGGGCACGCTCATCGATCCCAGTGCGACGATCGCGATGCGTTTTAGCGAGCCGATCGATCCGAACAGCGTCGATCCCTCGACGAACTTCCTCATCACGAACGTGACCATCGACGGTTCGCTCTTTCCAGAGCTGATCAACGAGCCCAAGCCGATGGCACTGTCGATGCAGCCAGCGTCTGTGCAAGACGCAGCGGGCAACGGCACGTTGCTGCAGCTGGTGCAGCCTCTGGGCCACTTCCACGCGAACGGCACGCCGGACTCGTACTGGTTCCACACGATCTTGAACGCTGGTGGAGTGAGTGACTTCGGCGGCAACGCCGTCGATCCATTCGACGCCGGCTCACCCCGCGCGCTGTCGTTCTCGGTGCGATACACCTTGGACAGAGACGCTCCCGACAACCTGATCGGCATGCGCAGCTATCGCTTCGAGACCGCCGACGAAGACGGTTCGGCAGTGGGAGCGAACGACTACTTTGGTCAGTTCCAGCTTCGCGACGGACGCCTGATCGCTGCTCCGGCATCGCGCTTCGTTCGGACCGCCGACAACCAGAACCTGGGTGCAATTCAGCGCTTTGGCCGCGGCGAGTGTTTCGATGAGAGCCTGATCGCCGGCGATCCTTTGAACCCGCTGGCCCCAGCGGTTTGGACGTTTCCCGGACACCCCGGGTTCCTCTTCCAAAACCCGCAGATGGTCGACGCGGTGATGCCGCCGAACATCCCGCGCATCTTCCGGATCCCGGCTGGTGTGCAGAGTGTCCCGGTGGGTCGGGTTTCCGAACCGCACCAAGCGTTCGGCACCAAGCTGCAGATGACTTACAGAGAAGACGACTTCTCTATGAGCTACCGCAACGAGAGCGAGTTCCTCCTCGACGTTGTCGGCATGGGTTGGACTGCTTTCGGCAACGTGCAGCCGCTGTTCGACACCTTTGATCGCTACACGCTGAAGCTGGGACACGCGGATGTGCGTCCCGACATCCGCATGGATGCGACGGTCGACCCAGGCATGCCGCCACTGGTGCCGCCGACGGGCATGTGCGATCTGGTTTGTGCCTCGGTGAACAGTGGTTTGACCACGGTCTTCGCCGACAACGTGCTTAGCGGGTCGACCCTCACGAGCGTGGTCACCGACCGCACCTACGTGATCAACCCGGCGAACTCGGTGCAGGCTGCCAGCACGTTCATCTACACGCCGTATCCGGAGTTCGAGCGTCCCTTCGTCTGGCGCGACGAGCGTCTGACGTCGATTGATGCGAGCGGCCAGACCGTTGGTTTGGGTGGTGCAACCGCTCCCCAGGGTTCACCGCCGAACCAAGA
>CBESZZ010000621.1:0-2565 GCA_965534055.1 uncultured bacterium
CTGCGATCCGCCAAGGGGCTAGTTCGCGTGGTGCTTTCGTTCACGCCGTTGGATGCTGACGCTACGGATGCAATCGCTCAGTGGCCGGCTCTCGAGCACGTGACCCTCACCGGCGGAGGGCTCGACGAAGCGTCGATCGACGGCTTGCGCGATCGCACACGTGCGGCGGTCGTTGCCGCTGTTCTCCCACCAGCTCAAGTGCTCGAAGAGGAGCCGCCGGTTGAGTTTGTGGAGATTCCTCTCGACGAAGGCGTGAGTCTCGCAGCCAGCAACACGATGTGCCCCGTAAAGAATGCGGCGGTCGATCCGGCGTTTCGCATCGTGTTTGAAGAGCGCGTCATCGGATTCTGTTGCGCGAAGTGCTTGGCAGCGTTTGCCGCCGACCCGGATGCATTCCGCGCGAAACTGCCGCCGAAGTAGGACCCGCAAGCCTAGCTTCTGTTCGGCGTCCTTGCGCGAGAGCGAAGGACTACGGAACCATCGGTCCGAACGAGATCCCGCCCGACGTCGCTAGGGCGCCGCCGGCCTCCAGGTGCAGCGATTGCGCGTGAAAAACCAATCCTGTAAGGCTCACGTCGTTCGGGATCGGTAGCGCGACCGTGGCGCGCGGCGTGCTCGCCAGCGGCAAGGTGATCAACGTCGCGGGATCGACGAGCAGTTCGATGCCGAGCAGTGATGTCGAGCCGCGAATGACGCCGACCGCGAGCAGCGAGAGCTGCGCGGTGCTTGGGGTGGAGTCGAGAGACAGGCTGAAGCTGGCGTTGCCCATGAGCGGTACGCCACCTGGGTTGTCCCGAGTCACCCAGCGATAGTTGTTCGTGCCCGGTGTTCCGGTCCCATAGCTGCGCGGTGAGTTGTTGATGTCGATGTCAGACATGGTGCCATTTGAAAACGTCCCCACCGTCGTTGAGATCCCGGCATCCAGAAGGGTGACTCCACGGTTCTGTAGCACACGGTCTGCGCCGGCGTAGAAGACGTTGCCGGTCGCATGCTCTACGACGCATCCCGCGAGTTGGGCCTGCGTGCCAGCGACTGGCGTGAACGTGCCCGTCGCGATGTCCATCCGACCGAAGCCGCCGGTTGCTGCGGCGTTGTTCATGACTAGAACGATGTTGCCCGTGTTGTCCACGTCGATGCCCACGACGCCATGCGGTGTTGTGCCCACCAACGTGGCGGTTCCACCGGTGATCGGCACGCGGTACACGCCACCAGCGGAGGAACTGGTCCATTGGCCAATGAAAATCTCGGATCCGTCGTGGCTGACCGCCAGCGAGTTTGACGTCACTCTGCCTGAGTTCATGGGAACGCCGGAGAGCGACAAGGGCGTCACGGTGCCGGTCGCAGGATCGAGGATGCCCATGGTGCGTCCATTCATCGGCGCCGCGTTGTAGATGCCCGCCACGGAGAAGAGGAAGCGACCATCGGGCAATGCTTCGATCGCAGGGACGTTGCCGTTGCTGCTGAATGACCGTCCGAGTTCATAGCGCTGCGATCCAACGACGCTCAAACCATCAAGTTGAAGGGTGTAGAGGACTACTGCGTCTTGATCGCGGATCGACGCGTTGCCTACAGCGACGATGCCATCTCGGTTGATCGCGACCGCGTTCGCACCTCGAGAGACGTTGATCGTGAGCTTGATCTCATCTGGAACGTTGGTGAGTGGGATCGGTGCCTGGTTGGTGCGAGGCGAAACGACCGACAGGCTTTCGAGCGCTAAGAAGCGAGACACGATGGCCCAGCCTTCTGGGACTTGCGCGGCGGCGGTGCCGGCGGTCGCGATGCAGAGCAGTCCGGCGGCGAGCGATGTGCGGAAGGAGTTGAGATGATGCTGAGACATGAGGTGTGATTGACTAGGTGTTGCTGGAGACATCGACTCGTGCGTCGGGCGTGTGCCGCAGGGGCCAACGAAGTCGAAGAATTCTTCGCCTAGTGCCGGCGGCCGATGGCGAGCTACGGGAGGATGGGCCCGAACGTGATTCCTGCGGATGCCGCGAGGCTTCCAGACGCCTCGAGATGCAGTGACTGGCCGTGGAACACGACGCCGGCCAGGCTTGGATCGTTGGGGATCGGGATGGCGACCGTGGTTTGTGAGCTGCTAGCCATGGGCAGTGTGATGAGCGTCGCCGGATCGACGAGCAGCTGTACGCCGAACAATGAGGTGGATGCGCGCGTTTCGCTTACCACGAGCAGCGACAGTTGCGCGGTGCCGGGGGACGCGTCGAGGGTGAGACTGAAGTTGCTGTTCCCGAGCAGCGGGATTCCGCCCGGCGTGTCGCGCGTGACCCAGGTGTAGGTGTTGCTGCCCGGAGTTGCGGTGCCGTAGCCCCTTGCCGAGTTCTGTAGGTCGATGCCCGAAGGAAGTGGATTCGTGAACGAGCCGAGCGTCGTGGTGACGCCGTTCGCCAGGAGATGAACAAACCTGCTCTGCAGCAGCCCATCCGTGCCGCAATAGATGATGTTGCCGGTGGCGCGCTCGACGGTGACTGATGCCAAGTTCCGAGGTGTGCCTACGACGGGCGCGAACGTGCCGGTTGCGAGGTCCATTCGCGCTAAGCCGTCCGTCGC
>CBESZZ010000622.1:0-2533 GCA_965534055.1 uncultured bacterium
CTGCTGGTGCAAGGTGAAGACCACCTAGCTCAACTGTTGGAACGAAAGCGGAAGGAGCCAGCTTCCGTGCTGCTTGGCACCGACACGCTGTGGGAAGGCATCGATGTGCCGGGTGATGCGCTCACACTCGTCGTGCTAACCCGCTTTCCGTTCGCGTCACCAGGCCACCCGCTGACCAAAGCCCGGCATCGATTGATCGAGCAACGCGGCGGCAATTCGTTCATGGATCTCACGCTGCCCGCGGCGATCTTGAAGTTCCGCCAGGGATTTGGGCGTCTGGTGCGGCGTTCGTCCGACCGCGGCAAGGTGATCGTGATGGACCCTCGGGTGCGTACGAAGCGCTACGGACGCACGTTCTTGGCATCGTTGCCGTTCGCCGAGTTGCGCTAGGCCGACAGGGCCGGCACTCCCGGGCACAGGACTGCCCGAGGAGACCGGTCACTCGGCTGGACGACGTCACTCGGTTACCCTCGGTCGGCGGCTGCAGAAGGCAGTCGCAATGATATCGGCAAAAGGAACCTCAATGACCACCCGACCGATCCGGAGCGGGCTAGCGACCATTCTTGGCGCAAACGCGCTTTTCTTCGCGTGCACGGAGCCTGTGGTCCATGCGCAATCTCCGACCGCGAGCACTTCCACACGCTCCGCGCACCGCGCCGCACCCGTGCTGATGAACGCGGCGGAGATTCTCGCGGCAGCAAGGGTGGCCCCACCGGGTGCCGTGCTCATCATGAGAGACGGCGTCTGGATGGATGAAGCGATCCAGTTCGAATCCCTCACGGGCGGCACGCAGAGCATGCCGATCACGCTCCGGCCTCAAACCTTAGGCGGCGCCACGTTGCAAGGCAGCTCCACGCTCCACATTCACGGCTCGTTCCTGGTGGTCGAAGGTCTGTCCTTCGACGGCGGAGCGCTAAACGGCAGCAACGGACAGAAGAGCATCGTCGAGTTTCGCAGCCGCTCCAACTCGACCGAATACGCGAGGAACTGCCGCCTCACCAACTGTTCGTTCACGAACTACAATCCCCCGCTAAGGACCACGCGGTATTCGTGGGTTTCGCTGTATGGCGACCGCAACCGGGTGGACCACTGCCACTTCGAAAACCAAACCCATGAAGGCGTGACGGTCGTCGTTTGGCGACCCGATGACTCGGTGGACTTTCATCGCATAGACCACAACGAGTTTCGCTGCCGTCCCGAGGGAAGCGATTCGAACGGGTGGGAGACCATCCGCATCGGCACGAGCACACAGTCGCTCAGCAACTCGAACACCACCGTCGAGTTCAATCTCTTCGAGAAGCTCGACGGAGAGATCGAGATCATTTCGAACAAGTCCGGCTCGAACACGTTCCGCTGCAACACGTTCCGCGACTGCGGCGGAACGCTGACGCTGCGTCACGGCAACAAGGCGCTTGTCGACGGAAACTTCTTCCTCGGCAACCCGATGGCTTCGAACACCAGGCCCAGATCGGGCGGAGTGCGCGTCATCGGCGAGAGCCATCAGGTCACCAACAACTACTTCGAATCCATCGACGATCGAGCCGGTGGAGTAATCTCTGTTTCTGGGTGGCGAGAGAATGCACCGCTCGATGAGTACCTTCGAACGGCAGACTGCCTGATTGCACACAACACGATCGTCGACGCATTGGGGCCGATGATGTTTTTCAGCGAGGGCGCGACCAACGA
Organism: uncultured bacterium; assembly: GCA_965534055.1. GTDB lineage: Bacteria > Planctomycetota > UBA1135 > UBA1135 > UBA2386 > CBESZZ01. Next base: position 1,687 of record CBESZZ010000622.1, read on the forward strand.
CCGGCGTGGGCAGCTCGCTGAGAACTTCACCGTCGTGAACAACGTGTTCCTCAGCTCGACCGGCGGCCCCGCGATCTTCGCGGGTGCAATCGGGCTAGGGTGGAACTGGAGCGGCAACATCTTGCGCGGCACACCGGGGGGAGCGCCTCCGGTGGGGATCGTCTACGGCGACCCGCAGCTTGTTCAGGTCACCGGGCTCTATCGCCTGGCTTCCTCGAGCTTCGCGAAGGACCGTGGCTCGCTGGGTTTTGCCACGCGCGTTCCGAGCGACATGGATGGGCAAGCGCGGGCAGACGGACTCCCTGACGTCGGCGCCGACGAAGTGTCCTCGGATCCAACCACCTGCCGTCCACTCACGGCGACGGATGTTGGCCCAAGCTGGCACTAGACGCTCGAAATGCAATGGAGGGCGCAGGGCACGGGCTTTGCCGCTGGCCCGGACGCCTTCGCCTAACTAACGTCCCTGGGCCGCATTGCGGCCTGCTCCAGCTCTCCCCTCCGCCACCGCGCCAGACACGATGACCAACGATCCGAGCAACGAGAATCCTGACACACAAGCCAGTGCAGCAGCGGGTGCCGCCGGGCTAGCCCATGGCAAACAGTGGTTCGGCCACCCGCGCGGGCTCTCGACACTGTTCTTCACGGAGATGTGGGAGCGGATGTCGTTCTACGGAATGCGCGCGATCCTCGTGCTGTTCCTCACGGCAGCGGTCACCGGCACGAACGCGGGCATGGGTTTGCAGGTCGGCACCGCCACGGCGATCTACGCACTCTACACGTTCTTCGTGTACGTGCTGTCGCTGCCGGGCGGTTGGGTTGCGGACAACATTTGGGGTCAGCGTCGCGC
>CBESZZ010000623.1:0-2533 GCA_965534055.1 uncultured bacterium
TTCCTCCAGCCGCCCTCGTGACCGCAACGCGTTGGCGACGTTGGTGTGCAGATCGCGCTACGAGCCAAGCGCCCCACACCGACAGCAAACGAAGCCGTCGATGCGCTCCAGTGGAGCGTCGAGCTGACGCCCCTGAGCGCAAGCGCGTCATATGCGGGATTCCCGCTGCCGCTCCGGGAAATCGAGGGCACGATTCGCATCGCCTCGACGCGGGTGGAAATGAACCTTCGCGGCCGACAGCTCGAGGCACCGATTCGTGTCGTCGGCAAGTTCCGCGAGTCGAAGACCGCGAAGCCAGGCACGGACGACTGGCTCTCCGAACTATCGATCGAGTCGGACAGACTTGCGATCAATGAGGAACTTGGTCGTGCACTCGCGACGTGCTCGCCCGACACCCAGGAAGCATGGTCCACGCTGTCTCCGAGTTCCGGCCAGTGCGACGTGACGTTCGCGCTTTGGAGCCCGCAGGGAGGTGGTGAAGGATTCGACTTCGACGGACGCTTCGATCTTTCTGGGGCCACCATCGACCCGAACATGTTCCCCGTGCAGGTGCAAGAATTGGGCGGCACGCTGCTCGTTCAGGGCAACACAGCGAACGGCCAAGCGACCGCAGATCTCGACCACTGGCGCGGCAAGATGATCGGCCTCGCGGGAGCGGACGATGCGGAGTTGATGGTGGTCGGCGCAGTGGACGTCGACAGCGAAGGCACGCGCGAGTCGGTCACCACAGTCGTTCGTGATCTCGAGCTGAACGATGGTCTCGCCGATGTCCTCGTGCAGGAAGACCTGCTGCCCCGGGCCGCGTGGGACACGTTGGATCCAAGCGGCGCGATCGACCTCATCGTGCACTCAACGAAGTACGGGTCAGGTCCGATGGGCCACGAACTCTCCGTGTTCTTGCGCGGAGTCGAGTCCCGAGCGCCGATCCTACCGACGCCAGCGACGGAGGTACGCGGCGAGATTCGAGTGATCGACGGCGACGTTTCATTCCGCGACCTCACAGCGGTCATTTCGGATTCGCTCGTCGAGATTCATGAAGGCACGGTCCGATTCACCAATGGTGCGCAGGGGCCGGACACGGCCCGGGACGACAGCCGCGTGCTGTTCGACGTCGAACTTTCCGCGGATGCATTCCCGATCGACGAACGCCTTGGCCGCGTGCTGCCCTCACCTCTTCGCGAGGTGTGGATGGCGCGGCACGCTCGAGGCCAGGCCAGAGTGCGCCGCCTGCACTTGACCGTCGACATGCCCGGCTCCGCACCGGACGACGAGACATTCTTCGCTGGGATCAAGACCACGCTGCGCGGCCAAATTGAACCCCTAGGCGTCTCGCTGTTCCTGGGCACGCGCATCGATGGCATCAACGGCGTCCTTCGGATTGACGACGGTGACCTGTCAAGCAACACAAACATCCTGAACGGACGACTGCAAGACGCCGTGTTCCGCATCCTTGGGCACGAAGTGACCGGACTCACCGGCACGGTCTCTGCAGGCGCGGACGCGTTTCGGTTGAGCACGTTTTCGGCGGCGGTCCATGAAGGCGTCATCGAGGGCCGCAACGCTTCGGCGTTCACCTACACCTACCCAACGTTGGAAGGTGGCAAGACGACCCCCGGCAAACTGCAAACCGACATCTCGTTCCGCGGGATCAGCCTCAGCCATCTGCTCGCGGATCTCGGCGATGGCGACGCTCCCTATCGGGGATCGATCGCCGGGCACCTGGTCGTGGACGAACTCACGGACGAAGAGCTGGTGAGCGCGCGGGCGAGCGGCCACATCGAAATTCGCGATGGCAACCTCGGCGAAGTGCCACTGTTCGAAGCGATCTACGCCAGCATGCCGCAGGCAAACCGTCCACGTTTCACCGAACTCAGCCTCGACTTCGCAATGGGCGACGGCGCCATCGATCTGCAGGATCTGGTCGTGCGCGCGAACCGCACAGCGGTTCGCGGCTCGGGTTCGCTGTCGATGGGCGGTTACCTGGACATGGTGATGAACGTCGAGAGCCTGTTCGGAGACTCTGCCGATGCGCTCTTGCTGCCCAAAGTCATCCACGAGATCACGTCCCGCGTCGTGACGTTCTACGTCTACGGCTATGTGCGCGACCTACAGACCAAGGTCCAATGGATCTTCGGCGCCAAGCCAGACCGACCACCGCTCGGGCCAATCACGCCTCCCCGCGAACCGTTGCCACCCAAGCGGTTCTAAGAGTGAGCGACCCGGCTTCTCGCCCGCCCTTGTGCCACATGTTTCGTCGAGGGCTTTCCCGCCCTCGGGAAACCGACCGCAAGACTCAGACCGGAATACTCTGACTGGAGCACTGATCGATGACTCGTCCAATGCACGCCGTGATCATGGCCGGTGGTTCCGGCACGCGCTTTTGGCCCGCCAGCCGGAAGCTGCGACCAAAACAGTTCCTGCCGCTCGCGGACGGGAAGCCACTCTTGCAGTCGACCGTCGATCGCGTTGCCGCGATCGCGGGGACCGAGCGCACTTGGATCGCGACCAATGGTGACCAGGCGCGCGCGCTACC
>CBESZZ010000624.1:0-2532 GCA_965534055.1 uncultured bacterium
AAATGATCGCGAAGACGAGCAAGCGCAAGAACGGAAGCCCCATCGGCCCCATGCGCCCCAGGCCATCCATGAGCAGCGATTCGGCGCCGTTGCGCTCGCTCGGCGTCAACGTGAAGCGCAGCACTTCATACAACGCCCAAAGCGGGAGCACCGCGAAGCAACCCACCGCAGGATCCTTGGACCATGCGAAGTAGCCGGTTGCTGGCTCCGACGATGCTGCGCTTTCGCGTGGAACGGGCCGTTGTGGCTTTTTGCGCGCACGACTCATGGCTGCCCCTCGCTGGCCGCTTCTTGTGCGCGCGCCTCGTAGAGGCACGCAACGCCGCCGGTCAAAACTGCGAAGTGGGCATCAACGCCACCGGCCTCGCGCATGCAGCCAAGGAACGCTTCACGCTCTGGGAAAGCCATCACAGAATCGTGGAGGTAGCGGTAACTGCCGTCCCGTGAACCACTGACGAGTGCGCCGCAACGCGGGAGCACGTGCTTGAAGTACGCGCCGTACACCGTCCGCCACACCGGCACCCGTGGTCGACTGAACTCGAGCACCAGCACCCGGCCGCCGGGCTTCACGACCCGAAACATCTCCCGCAGTCCGGCGACGGGATCCGCAACGTTGCGGATCCCGAACGCGACGGTCACCGCGTCGAACACGCCGTCCGCGAAGGGCAGCGCCATCGTGTCACCGCCGACGTAGCCGAGCGGCTTGGTTGCTGCAGCCCCTTTCGGCAACGCTCGTTCGAGCATCGGCACACAGAAGTCCGCGCCAACCACACGTGCGCCGGTCTGCGCGAGCGCGACCGTGAGGTCACCGGTTCCGGCACAAACATCGAGTGCGCAGGAGCCTGGTCCTAACCCCGCAGCTCGCACGACTCGTGCTCGCCAACGCTTGTCGATCCCCATCGACAGCACGCGATTCGCGCGGTCATACCCACCCGCGATCCGCGCAAACATCTGACGAATGCTTTGGGGTTCGGGCATCGAAGGATTCGAAAAACAGGCGCCAAGGACCAAACGCGCATCGACTACGGAGCGCAGAACATGATGCGCATCAGCGGATCGCGATCAGATTAGTCTGCTTCACGATGCGACTCACTCGAAAGATGCGGTCCCGAACGTAAACCGCGGGCGGCGGGAGTTGTTTCCCACCGCCCGCGATTGCGGGGAGCCCAATTGCAAGGAGCCCGACGAGCCGGCTACTGGCGCCAGTAGCCCGACACCGAGCGCACGCCAGGAACTCGAATGCTGGTGACCCGAGAACCGGACCCCACTTCAAGCACATCGACGCGACCGACATCAGATAGCGCGACGAACAGCAGCTTGGGCACGATTGGGGCAACCGGTGCGCCGATAATCTTCAGCCCGCCCTTGTCCGAGTGGCCGAAAGGCACCAGCGGAATCAGACCGTTGAACTGCGTCAACTGGTTCGGTGCACCACCGTTGTTGACCATCTCGTCCACTGCAACGTCCACCACCGAGTTCCCTGAGAACAAGTCGGCGATCGGTTGCGTGGGCTGCGTGCCACCCCACTTCTGGGTCACGTTGAACTCCCGCTGACGGAACGTCGGCGGCTGAATGAAGCCACCGGAGTTCGGGTTCAGCGGAGTCGCTCCAACCGGCGACGCGGTCATCTCGAGCCTGGACACTTGGCCAAGACTGTTCTCGTCAATGTGCCCGATAAACACTCCGCCGTTGGCGGACGTGTAGTCGTAGCTAATCGACTGAGCACGGGCGAAAACCTGGCTAGGCACGGTGCCGATGATGTCGTTGAAACCAATCCCGTTCACCCCGTCCGGCCCGGACTCATAGACAGCAATCGTACCGTTGGCGTTGAGGATGTAGGCGAAGTAGACGTTCTGCAGGAAGCCCGTCAGTGCGAAGCGCGGTGAAACCGCGATGTCGATCGGCGCACTCAAGAAGCCAGAGACCGAACGGCGCACCGTGAGGTCCGTGCCGTTGAGGATCGTGACGAAGTTGGAGGCGGTGCTCACGACGAGCACGTCTTCGCCATCCGGTTGCCACGCGATCCCGGTCGGACCTTCTTCCACGCGCGTTTCGGCGACGACTTGGTGGAAGCGCGTGCTGAGCGGGTTGATGTCGATGAAGCTCACCGAAGACGAAGCGAAGTTCGTGACCGCCAAGCGGGTCAGGTTCGGCGCCATCGCCATGCTGACTGGATCCGAAAGCCGGATGGTGTCGAGCACGGTGAAGCGGTTCGAATTGAGGACCAGCACCTGGCGGTTCTCGCGATCGAGCACGTAGAGGAAGTGACCGACCTGCTGACGCACCGAGAATGGGCAGAATTGCGGCGGTGGCGGCGGCGATTGCGGCTGTGGCTGAGGGCCGACAAACGTGCCCTCAAGCAGGTTGCCGAAGATGCCAACACCCTGGCCCGATGGGGCAAACGGGTTGCCTCGCACCAGCGAGTTGATGGCGCCCGCGAAACATGGCGGCGACGCGGCCGTCACACCACCACCACCCACACCGCCGGCAGGCTGGTTCTGGGTCGTCACAGTGGGCTCTTCACCAAAAATC
>CBESZZ010000625.1:0-2529 GCA_965534055.1 uncultured bacterium
GAACTTCTGCGTGCCCGCGGCGACGCCGACGGAGAGTGCACCAAAGATAAACGCGGTGTCGCGGGTGTCCTTCACCACCGTGCGGAAGCGGATAATCGACAGCGCGCCAACCAACGCGAATGCGCGAGCCACGCTGCTTCCCACCGCGATCATGACAATGGCCACGATGACCGTGACCAGCAGGATCGTTTGCGTGAACGACTGCGAGTAGGACAGGCCCTTGTGCGTGTAGCGGTAGACCAGCGCCAGGATGACGCCCATCGTCGTGGACCAGGCTAGCGTCCACAGGATTTCACCCGCGGTGAAGTCGCGGAGCTGCACCGCGGCGTCGAAGATGGACTGTTGGAAGAATGCGAGCATGGGTGGTGTCGAGGTGGCGTCGAATCAAGCGGTGCGTTTTGCAGCGACGTGCGCTCAATTGTCCGTGGCGAGCCCTAGAGATTCCAGAGCGTGGCAAATCTTCGAGACGGAGCGACGCTCCAACTGCCGGCCCTGGATGATGCGATGGAACCAGAACGGGACATGGCGCTTGAACTTCACCTCCATCACCGTGAAGCCCTGCAGCACGGCGCGCCGTCGCGCGGTGGCCTCGGGGAAGATCCTGTCGGTCTGTGTCGCCGCGATTCCGCGGTCGAAGGTGAGCCGGAATTCTGGGTCGAAGCGGCTGACGTAGGCGCGGCGGTTGTAGTCGACGAGAGCGTTCGGGCGCAGGCGACGGCGGAACCGCTCGTAGGTGAACTGCGTGCGCAGGTCGCCCTCTGGGGCGGCGCTGGCGATGTGATCCGACAGCGCATCTCCCCGTAGGCGCTCATTGGAGCGGTCGTTCTGTGGGAGTGGGATGCGGTGCTTGTAGACCAGGTTATTGAACCGACCCTTCACCTCCAGGAACCATGCCGTCACCTCCGTCTGGGAGAAGGAGTAGGTGCGCACTCGGAACTTCGAGCGGCTGTGCAGGCCCTCGATCTTGTCGTGGAACGCGGTCAGGTGGGGGTCGTCGAAGTAGAGGCTGCGAACCGGGTATTCATTCCCCTCGCGGGCCGCAACGAACGGGTCCAGCTCGACGAAGTGCTGCAGGTCGGCCTCAACTTCGGCGCGACGCGCGGCCGAGAGCACGTACTTGAACTCGAATCGCGAGAAGTGCAGCTTCGGCTTCGTCGCGGGATCGGGTTGGGCGCGGGCCTTGTCTGTTGCGGGGCGATTCATACGAACGGGGAGCGCGAGCTTGCGGGGCAGCTGTCGAGCGGTGGCGACGAGGGGTGTGATCCGAGTTTCCTCGCCGCGTGCGGCACCCGGAGAAGCTAACGTGTGGTTTGTCGGAAGTCCTTGGCTCAGAGCCAATTTGACCGGTTTCACTCAAGCAAGAAGGCCCTCGTGATTCTCCTACTGATGCGACACGGCAAGTCCAGTTGGGCCAGAGCCGGCCAAGACGATCACGACCGGGAACTCAAGCCGCGCGGGGAGCGAGCCGCCGCAGCCATGGGTGAGTTGATGCGTGCCGAGGGCATCGAGCCGGCGCAGATCATCGCGTCCACCGCGGTGCGTGCGCGGGACACGGCGGCCGGTGTAGCTGCTGTGCTGGGCGACCTCGAAGTCGAGACAGAGCACAAGCTCTACCTGGCTTCACCGCGGACGATCCGCGACATGGTTGCCGCGATGGGGCGCCAAGGGCCGTTGCTCGTGGTCGGCCACCAGCCGGGCATGGGCGAGCTGGTCCACGAGCTCGCCGGCCCGGTGGAGCGGGAGGACTTCCCAACCGCAGCGCTCGCCGCGTTCGAGCTGCAAGTGGACGAGTGGAGTGGGTTGCACCCGTTCGTCAGCGCCCAGCGCATTGGGTTCTGGACGCCGCGTTCGCTCGAGGACTGACGCGACGCACGCGACATGCTGGGCTTGCCCGCAGGCTTTCGCAGTGTTGCCTGAGCTGGCTGTCGGTTGGTTTGACGGCCTTGGCCAACTGGCTTGGTCGATCCGTTCGGCTGCACGGAATCGCCGCATGGTGGTGGAGCGGATGGGGACAAAAGCCGGTGGCCGGAGAGTCTACTTTCGTCTGGTGGACGGCCTGGAGCGCGGGATAGCCGGCGGTCAGGTCTTGTTCAGAGTCTGATGAGGCGCTGGCTTGGCGAGAGTCCGTAGGTGTGTGCGTCATCGATCCCCCAAAGCCAAACTCAAACGAGAACCGTCCATGTTCGACCGCCAGCCTTCCAAACTCTCCGCCGATCGGCCTCGCGCATCTCGCCCATCCTGCACGCGGCGCAGCCTGTTGCAGGCGGGCACCGCCGGTGCGGGGTTGCTTGCCCTTCCGACCCTCGCAGCAGGCCAAATTCGCCGAGCGCAGAGCGTCAACGACCCGTTCTTGGTCGCCGCCGCCAAGGGTGACTTGCCCGCGGCCAAGCGGCTGCTGAACGTCGACCCCAAGCTGCTGACTGCGATGGACGACTTGGGGCGCTCGGCGTTCGCGCTAGCACATCTCGGCGATCATCAGGAGTTCGGCGATTGGATGCTTGAGAAGGGTTTTGTGCCTGATGCGCATGA
>CBESZZ010000626.1:0-2522 GCA_965534055.1 uncultured bacterium
CAGCCAGAGGCTGTTCGCGCCGCTGCGATTCTCGAGTTTGCCAAGAAGTTGGACTCGGAGTTTTCGATCGACGGGGACCGCTACCAACGTTCGATCCGTTGGCGCGGCATGCTCCTCGCGCGCTTGTGCGTGGTCGATGCGCGCTTGTGGGTTGATGTGCCGCCGCTGCATTCGGCTTCCGCGGGTGACTTCGTGATGCCGTTGTGCTTTGACGATGAGGTCGTCCCGGTGCAAGACGCGCTGATTCGGGCGCTCTGCGCGCTGATGGGCAAACCGCTGGATCCGCCGGCAGGTGGCCGGGTGTTCGAGTCACCTTCGAATGGAGTGGCACAAGCTGCACGTGAAGATGCTGGCGCGCAGATCCGAGCGCGCGCGGATCACCTGATCGGTGCCCTTGGAGTGGCGTCCGATCACCGCTGGATTCGTGGGCACGAGGCCAACGGGCGTTCGAACGGCGGCGAGCCTCGATGGACCGAGCCTCAGACTCACGAGGGTCGCTCGGTCGAGCAGGCCTGCGAGCCTGCCCCCGACTTCGATTCCCTACGAGATCTCCTTGCCCGCGGCCGCCCCACAGCCGCAGAACTTAAGGCCCTAGACGGCTCGAGCGGTCCATGAGGCCTTCTCGCCAGTTCTTAATCCACGGCCGCTCGTGACTCCTTCTCCTCGGTTCACGTCGCGTCTGGTCGATCGCTGGTTCAGCAAGTCGTCCCCTGTGAGTGAGTCGGGTGCGAAGGCTCCGCGCGGCCGCATCATTGCCGTCGCGAGCGGCAAAGGCGGCACGGGCAAGTCGTTCGTGACTGCGAACCTCGCTGTCGTCGCGGCCAAAAAAGGCCGCCGCGCGCATGTTGTTGACTGCGACTTCGGTCTTGGCAACGCGCACCTGCTGCTGGGGGTGCACCCAGAACTCACGATCCAGCACGTGCTCTCCGGCGCGGCGAACGCGGTCGACGCGTGCTTGCCCACACCGTTCGGGCCAGCACTCTTGGCCGCAGGGTCCGGCGTGCAGCATCTCGCCGCACTTGGGCCCGGCGACCTCTCGGCCGTCGGAGATGCGGTGACCGCGATCTCCGCGGTGAGCGATGTAGTGCTGCTCGACTGTGCAGCGGGCTTGTCGCCGCAGAACCTGACGCTGCTGTTGGCAGCGGACGAAGTGGTCTTGGTGACGAACCCCGAGATCGCAGCCCTCACCGATGCGTACGCGCTACTGAAGTGTCTCGTGCTTGAGGACGAACAGCGACCCGTCCGTGTGGTGGTCAATCGCGTGGTGGATGCGGAGCAAGGCGACGCGACGTTTGCCCGGCTCGATGCAGTTTCACGGCGGTTTACGGGCGTTTCGTTGCACTACTTGGGAGCGATCTTCGACAACCCAGCGGTGACACAGCGTCGCCTGGGTCAAGCACCCGTCCAAGCCGCCAAGCCCTCATGTCCCACCTCCCGAGCGGTGCAGCACCTGTGGAGCCAGCTGGTCGCAGCGTGGCCGGAGTCTGCAGTGAAGGGACAGCTGGAGTTCAGCGAGAGGCTGCAGAGTGCGCTCAGCGGACGGCGACGAGCGGTGCGCCGAGCGAAGCAGGCGGGCACCGGCCCTCTCGGCCCTCTCGGCTCGCTGGTGCTTGGGCGGGGCTAACCCTTCTGCTGCTGATTCGGCTGGCAGCATCCGGGCTCTTTGGCCCGCACGGCGAACGAGCTTGGCCCACCAAACCGGTGGCTTGGGCCATTACGATCGATCCCGCAGTTGCCAGCATCGCGGAGCTGCAATGCCTGCCGGGAATCGGCCCCGAGCGGGCGCGAGCCATCGTCCTTTCACGAGTGCGTCACGGACCGCCCCGGACTCTCGATGACCTGATGCGGGTCGAGGGGCTGTCCGCCGGCACCTTGGCGGGGCTTAGGCCCTTCCTTCGCTAGCAGCTGGAGGGCCTCCACACGCGGAACGCTTTGCCAGCTCCAGGTCTCGGGCTTACGGTTTCTTTGATCTATGCCCGGTCTGCAAGATTCGACAACGCATCTCGTGCGCAGTGCCCTCGAGGAGGACTTGGGGGGCGGTTTGGATCTGTCCATGGATCGCACCACCGCTTGGGGGCTTGGTCCGGCAGGGCAGTCTCCGGCTGAAGCTAGAATCTTCGCGCGCGACCCCGGGGTGTTGGCTGGCGTTGAAGTCGCCGCTCTCGCGTTTTCCATGCTGGACCAAGATGCGCGAGTCGAGGTCCTACTCGGCGATGGTGCAGTGGTCGAAGCCGGGCAGACGGTGCTGAAGATCGCATGCAGAACCGACGCGCTCTTGGCCGGTGAGCGAACCGCGTTGAACTTCATGCAGCGGCTTTCGGGCATTGCGACCATGACTCGTGCTTTCGTCGACGCCGTTGCAGGAACCGAGACCAAGATTCTCGATACGCGGAAGACCACGCCGGGATTGCGTGTGTTGCAGCGTGCAGCCGTGGTGGCGGGCGGGGGACACAACCATCGTGATGGCTTGGCTGGCGCGGTGTTGCTCAAGGAGAACCACTTCGCGCTCGCTGCGAACCACG
>CBESZZ010000627.1:0-2499 GCA_965534055.1 uncultured bacterium
CGGTGGTTTCGAGATACGTGCGGCGGCCTGCTGCATCGAAGACAAGAGCGTCGCCGTAGGTCAGGATCGGTGTGCCGGAGTCATCGATGAACGTGACCGTTGCCGGTGTGCCCCGCGTCTCAATTAGCTCCAGGTTGGAATCCAGCGCGCCCACGATTAGGAGATCGCCCGTGCCCGGGAGCCTTGCATCGATCGTGAACGTTTGCTCCAGGCCCTCGGCGAGCACGTCGTACGCTTCGACAACCTGGCCGTTGCCGTGGCTGTAGGTGTAGCGGGTTGAACCCACCTGCTCGGCGCGTGGGTTCTTTGACGCGAACTCATGGTCGCCGCGTCGCATGGATGTCGTCTCCCAAGCGAGCGTGCGGGTGACCGGGTAGTCCTGTCCGAGATACGGAACGAAGGTCGGGTTCGTGTGGAACGACACCTTGTAGTCCTGACCCGCCGCCCAGATGCCGTACTCCCCACCCTCGGGGTCCGCTTCCGCGGTGTGGATGGGTGTGACCGAATCGAAAGCCGATGGATCGATCGGATCGGTGATGGACCCCACTTGGGCTGGATCGGCTGGCGGAGCCTCAGGCTCCGCGAGGGTCGCGCTAGTGCGAATCAGCGATGGCGCAATTGGGACCTGCGGGTCTTGCGCCGTGGCGGAAGACCAGCCAGCGGCGGGAATGGCGAGCAGGGCGCAAGCAAGGCGCCATGACGGAATGATGGAGTGGTTCATCGTGCGGGGGCGCCAGAGAGGCGTCTGCCGGAGACAGCGGAACCGATCGCGCAAACGCACGCTCCAAATCGCAGATTCGGTCGGAGCGCCGTGACTCTGCTGCTCAAGCACCGCCCCTATGGTCCGAGTGCACGGGCCCAGAGCCGCGCTGCGCCCAGGGTTCACGGCACTCAAGCAGCGAAAGAATGGTTAATGGCTGCGCCAAAGCGGCCGCTGTGGATGAATCTCGAGCTGCTGCGCTACTTGATGATCGGAACGGACATCCGCTGCGTGGTCTGGAATGCCGTGCCTGCAGGGTTCGTGTGGAAGTCCTGGAAGTAGAGCGTGGTCGTCGGCAAGGATTCTGGCAGCGGAAAGCTGAACGACACGCTCTGACCGATGGCCGCCGGATACAGCCCGACGAATCCGGCGTTCAGACTCACGAGCAGTCGGCAGCCGAGTTCCACGCCCGGCGCCACCAGGGGTTGGTTTGTCGGCGTGAGGCTGAGCGCGAGGAGATGCAGTGTGGTTGGTGTGGTGTTGATCAACCGCACCGTGTTGAACTCGGATCCGATCTGTTGTCCGCCATTCGCGAGCGGCAACCACACAAGCCCGCCGGACCCGCAAGCGAAGCCCGTGAAGCTGACTTGAGAAGTGGGCGGGTAGTCGAAGCGCGCGAGCCGCGCGAAATTGGCGAACGCGTTCGCTGGCCCGACGTCGCCAAATGCCACGAGCATGCCGTTGCGGTCTTCGTCGAAAGTCACGCCACCTTGCAGTGCTTGCTGAGTCGGATTCGGCGAGAAGGTTGTCACCCGCTCGAGCACGCCGCCGGTGTATCCCACGCGGCAGACGTAGGCGTTCCCCGTGCCGCTAAAGTCGCGATTGCTGCGGCACGTGAAGGCCCAGTGGGACGCGCCTTCGTGATCGTAGGCGCACGCTCCGGTTTCCCATCGGCGGACTCCGTAGATCCACTGTTCGACGGGCGGGAAGCGCGTCACTGTTGCTGAACCGTTGGTCCAATTGAAACGCTCGAAGTCCACGGCGTGGCCGCGATCCTGGGGAGTCTTGAAGTTGACGTCTGCGCGGGTTGACCGCGTAAAGGTCACGCCATAGCGGCCATCAGCGCCCGCGACCTGTGGGCCAAGGCGATGCGATTTCGGCGTTGCGCCGGAATCTGATGCAGACCAGGAAGCCGTCGAAACGCTGCCGGTCGCGTCCACTTGAAAACCAATGCAGTCCCAATCGTCGTCCGCGATGAGGTTGTCGTACATTTGCGAAACCATCACCCACGTCGTGGACAGCCCACCTGACGTCGCCACTTGATTGATGGACGGCCGCTCTGCATCGGGGATCGTCCCGACGGTTGGGAACGTGAACGGAGCCCCAGTGCTTGGTGTGGCGTTGGACACGTCGATGACTCGGCCAGCGATCGTGCTTGAGCTGGTGTTCACGAGCGTCATGCCGGGATCTTGCTGGAACACGATCATGAAGAAGTCGGAATCACCCCGCGTGCCGCCGACGTCGGGACGCCAGCTCTGCATGCCGACCGGATTCGCTGGGAACGATGTGGTGGTCGAGAGCGTGAAGTCACCGGAATCGTGCACGTGATAGCGCAGGAACGACGAGTTACCAGCGAAGTGGCGCTCGAAGACGGTGAGGGTCTTGACCGGGAAATCCGAGGCCGCGATTTGCGGAGCCTCCGTGCTCCAGCTCGTCGTGAGGTCGGAGTAGACCGTCGTAATGTAGGAGAAATCGGCGCGCATCGCGTGGACGTACAGGTCTCCATCGTTCGCGGCGCT
>CBESZZ010000628.1:0-2490 GCA_965534055.1 uncultured bacterium
GCGAAACACCACGAAACCCCGCGAAGGTTTGGCGAAGCCCGAACAGCTCGAAATGGTCGATCAAGAACGTCGACACGAGAGCAACCGCCCAACCCACGCCGCAAACCGCCCATACCGTCATCGCCAGTCCGGGCTGCTCCACCGACCAAACCACCGTGTCGATCGGTCGCCACTGCCAATACAGCAACCCCAGTGCGGCACAGGTTGCGAGAACGAACGTGCTGCGTTCGATCGCGCTCGGCACGAAGCGGGTCAGCCAGGCCTTAAAGCCACGACGAGCCATGATGGCGTGCTGCACACCAAAAGCCGCGATGAGCGAGAGATTCACGACCATCGCCATGGAGAGAGAGTCTGTCGTCGGGCCGCTGGCATCGATCGACTTGGGCACGCCGTAATTCACAACGAAGCCAATGAGGTAGAGGAACGTGACGTGGAAGAGCCCGTAGGCGATTAGGCCGTAGAGCAGAATGAGTGTGCGCTTCATGGAAAGGTCCGCTTGGGGTGAAGAATGATGCCCAAGGACCCGCACCCTTGCGGTTGTCACATCTGCTCTTCGATAATTTTGGCGCCGTCACGCCACTCGTGCCCGTCAGACTTCTGAGAGCACCAAGCCAAGATGAGCCAACCCTCGATACACGTTGGTGCGAATCGCTCCTTCGGACTTGCCGGTCTGCGCGGCGATCTCTGCGTATTCCATCCCAACCATCCGATGAAGCAGCACCGCTTCCCGCTGGGCTTCCGGGAGCTGGTCCACTGCGGACTCAATCCGCTCGATCGCTTCACGCCCCGCGACCTGCATGCTCGGTGTGCAGAGCAAGCCGTATGCGTCGAGCAAGTCCGCCTCGGCGACTGAATTGTCTCCACCAGGTGACGGCGTCTCCCGCCGCACGTCGCGCTTCTCACGTTTGAAGAATTGATTGCGCCTCAGGATCTTTCGGTGCGCGCGCTGGAACAGCCAATGCCGGAACGCGGCTTCGCCGCGGTACTCGAACTTGTCTAGATCCAGGAGGGCTTCGCGACACACCGACTGCACCAGATCCGAACACGACTCCTTGGCGCGCACGAGGGGTCCGCAGTTCAAGCGCACGAACCCACGTAAAGGCCCCAGGTAACGAACCAACAAGCGCTCCAGGGCTTCGCGATCCCCGGCCAACACCTGACTGACATCCAATCTGCTGCGGTCATCCACGCCCCCAAGCTAGCCCGCAACCTTCGCGAGTGACACACCAGAGCGTGCGCGAACTGCGCCTTTCCAGCACCAGGCCGCTGAGCCGGCCGTTCGAGCCAGGCCGCCACGGGTGCCCACAAAGCTCGACCGACCGTAGCCACAGCACGCCCGTCAAAAAAACTTCCTCGACGGATGTGACACAGCCAACCGGCCCGGTCCTTGGTTCCCGTCGCCGCAGCATGTGCCCGGCGCGCTCTCTCGAATCGAACGATCGAATCAACGATCCGGCAAACCTGGAACTATCCGATGAATCCTCTGCACGCTCTCTTTCCCCTTTCCATCGCAAGCGTCTGCCTGGCGCAAGGCAACCCAGCCAACACACCCGCAATCCCGGTCCCGAGTGACGCACTCGTTCAAGCGGCGATGGTGCCCATCCACACCGCAGATGCCGATCCCGTGGGCGGCGCCTACGGAACGTGGGCCGCCGGTCCGAACTACAAGGTGTCGTTCCACGACGGAATGACGTTCACCCCATACCTAGGCAAGAGCGCCCCCCGCAACCAGAGCATGTCGTGGACGACGACCTCCGTCCGGATCGGCAACACCGAGCTGCTCGACGGCCGCGTGCCAAGCGCGCGCCAGGTCGGAGACTATCGCTACGAGTACAACCACGGTTCCGTGGTCGAAGCCTACGACGTGCGTGTCGATGGCTTGGAGCAAACGTTCGTCTTGCACCAACGCCCCGAAGCACACGGAGAGTTGGTCATCACTGGTTCGTTCACCGGCGACCTGGCTGCTGACCCGCGCGCCGACCACCACGGCGGCATGGATTTCGTGAACTCTGGGGCAACTGCCTGTGTCCACTACGGCGCCGCCACTGCGATCGACGCAGACGGTGATGAAGCATCCATGACCACCGCCAGCCAAGACGGCCACATCGTGCTGCGGCTGAGCGAAGAGTTCTTGGTTGCCGCAGACTACCCGCTGGTGGTCGATCCGCTCCTGAGCAACACGCTGATCAACCTCGGTGGCGACATCGCCGACGTGGACGTCTTCCTCGACAACGAACAACAGTTCTCCAACCTTTGGGTGATCTACTCTGCCAGCGCATCGGCCACGGACACCGACCTGTTCATTCGCCGCTACCTCGACGACTTCTCCGGGCCAGGCGTCACCGTCTACAGCGACTTGAGCAACAACTGGGACACCAACCAGGGCCAGATCGCGGGATTGGGCGGCAGCAATGCGGGCAAGACAGTCACCGCGTTCACGCGTTGGTTCTCCAGCGGTCCAAAGGTGCGCTGGCACATGCACGCAAAGAA
>CBESZZ010000629.1:0-2441 GCA_965534055.1 uncultured bacterium
CGTCGGGTTGATGCAGAGATCCGGAGTCGTGGCCGGCAACGTGGCGCAGGCAAACTGGTAGGTCTGCGGCATACCGCCAGCACCAGTGCCGATGACGTCCACGTAGTAAACGCCGGGAGCCAGCTGAGCGATCACGCCTGGATCACCGCCCGTCACACCACCACCGCGCGAGTCCAAATCGTTCTCGATCACCACCGTGCCCTGCGCGTCTGTAATCACGATCGCGAGGTCGCCAAGCAGCCCGATGTTGGTGACGTTGAGGTCCACCGCCTGATCCGTCACCGTGAGTTCGGCCACGGCGAACCCGACCACACTGAGAAACATCAAATCACCGCACGGGCGAATCGTCGCCATGCGCGTCGCAACCACGAGGTCATAGCCACCGCCCGTCGTCGGCATGGCCTTGTCGACCACGAAGAAGTAGTCACCCGCCGGCAAGAACAACGACAGCGCGGGGAACATTCCGCCACCCGCGTCTTCGTTGAACGCGATCGCTCGTCCATCCGAATTCAGGATGGTGAGGTTCAGATCCGTCGCCGGAACCATGCCCGCTGCGGCAACCGATGCGTCGACGAAGCTGCCTGCGCTCGACCACCGGTACACATCCACGTCGTCCGCGACCGTGAGGTCTCCGGTCACGCAGACCGCGCCGATGCCGACATCATCCGCAAGCTCCAAGCTGTCGTTCGTCTCGTGCTCGGTCAACGTCGCGCGCGGACGGAGGCCGAGTGATTGCGGCGCGTGGTAGAACTGCCGCGCGGCACGGTCACTGCCTGTCTTGTTCGCGTGAGCTGGGCCGGAAGGAGCCGATTGCGCGAAGAGCGGAGCCATCGCAAGAGCCGCTGCGGAGAGCGAGCACACCAATCGAAGCATTGGAATCATGGGTTGAGTGCGAGCCGGGTAGCCACGCTTAAAGCACGAGGAGAACGAGTCCGAACCCCCTACTTGCGGCGCGGAACACACGCTGCAAATTCCTGACGAGGGGACTCGTCGCGGAACCCTAGCGGTTCTCTCTCCTGCCGGGGAGCCGGTCGAAAGCGCCCGCGCAGCAGGGCAATTCGACGCGTCGATCCTGGCCAACCGAAGAACCGTTCCCGGCATCGCCCCATTCTTGCGGCGTGACGGTGAACCGCACTTCCGCAAAGTTCGCGACGGGTCGCGCGCCGCGCTGGATCGGTCCGAGGCCAGGGTTGCACAGATCAAGAGTGCTGCGCGGAACGTCCCTAGCCGAGGGCGCAACGGCGACGCGTTGCGAACCAAAACCGCGCGGCTTCACGTTCAGTCAACTCAAGCGACGCCGCGTCACGCACATGCGCCGCAACGCAACCGGACCTGAGTCCTACCGCTTCCCGCAGCACTTCTTGTGCTTCTTGCCGCTCCCGCAGGGGCAAGGTTGGTTGGGCCCGACTTTGGCCTCTTCCCTTTGGTATGGCTCTTGGCGCGCAGGCATGCCGTCCACGAACACCCACGCCTCGTCTTCCTTCCGGAAGAACGCAATCTCGTGGTGCTCGACGTCTTCGCCGTCCAGCTCGTAGCGCGCGACAAACTCGACGACGCCTTCCTCGTCGGTGGGCGAACCGCCCTGCGTGTTGAGCACTTCGAAGCCCTGCCACTTGGCATTCTTCGACCAGCGCTTCATCTCATCGCGATCGAGCTTGGCCCGACCTTCCTCTGCCTGCGAAGAGATGAGGAAGTCGATGTCGCCGGTTTCGTAGGCGCGGTAGCGCGCAGCCATCAATTCGGCTGCCGTCGTCGCTTTTTCCTCACCGGCGAGGATGGCGGAAAGACGGGTCGTGTCGCTGATAGTCATGGCAGCAGAATTTGGGGAGGAGCGAGAACCAGAAACGGTCCGAGAATCTACGCCGTCGGTGCGCCCGTCGATAGACGGCAGCACAAATGCCCGTGGATCCGGCGATTCATCAATAGCTCAGGCGGAAGAAGAGCTGGCGACGGTCGTCGGTCTGTTCGTAGAGGATCGGCCAGCCTAGGTCGACGGAGATTGGGATGTTGAGCCCTGGCACAAACACGCGGACGCCGGTGCCGACGCTCAGGCGTGGCTGGCTGAAGCTCGGATCGTCTATCTCGGTGCCCAGCAGGCCAAAGTCGGTGAAGATCACGCCGCGAAGAATCTCCAGCTCGCGCAGCGCGCCGCCGGGCCGCGTCGAGATGAGCGCGAAAAGATACTCCGCGGACGCCAAGAGCCGCGCTTCCCCACCCACCGGCCGGCCGAATTGGCTCGGGCCTGCGTCACGGAAGCTGAACCCGCGAAGGTTCGCGCCACCCATGTAGAAGCGCTCGGTGAGGAACACGCGTTCATCACCCGCGATTCCCTTCGCATAGTCGAACTGACTCGACAGCGACAGCACGTGCCGACGTTCAGACGCGTCTTCGTAGATCGTGTTATACATCGCAACGCTCATCCCAGCTTTGATCAACGAAGC
>CBESZZ010000630.1:0-2390 GCA_965534055.1 uncultured bacterium
ACCGCGCCGCCACCTACGAGGTCGAAGGTGCCGACATACATCTCGGAACCGTCCTGGCTGACCGCCAACGCGTTGGGGTTGCTGACGGCGGAGTTGATCGGGGTCACGGTTCCGGCCACTGGATCGAGCACGCCGAACCGGCTGCTGCCGATCACGGGCGAGGTGTAGATCTGGTTGACGCAGAACAGGAAGCGACCGTCAGGCATTGCTTCGATGGCGAGAATCCCGCCGCGGTCGCGGAAGGATCGGCCAATCTCGAAACGCTGGAAGCCAGCGATGTCGAGGCCGTTCAACTGCAGTGTGTAGAGCACCACTGCGTCTTGATCGCGGATCGCGAAGTTGCCGACCACGACGACGCCGTCTGCGTTCAACGCGATGGCGTTGGCGCCTTCCGAGACGTTGATCGTGAGTTTGATCTCGTCGGGAATGTTGGTGAGTGGAATCGGCGCCTGATCCAGCCGTGGAGAAACGACGGCGAGGCTTTCGACGCCCAATGAGGAGGTGATTGCCCAGCCTTCGGGAACTTGCGCAGTTGCGGCGGCCGAGGTCGCGCAGAGCGCTGCACAAAGAACGCCCACGCGGGCTACGGAAGATAGGTTCGGTGACATTGTGTGCTTCGGATTGCTGGGTTCGTACGTGGCAGGGGTCGGCCAATGGCAAGTGCGCCAGGCCGGTTTGAATCGGGCCACGAATTCCTAGAAAAGGTCGAAGCGTGCGTCGGCCCGACGCGGGGTTCGAACTTGCGCTCCGCCGTGGACGCCTGCTGGCGGGTCCTGAGGATTCGGTGCCATAGGCGGTACCCAACGATCGATTCCCCTGAGTCAGTTGTTGAGTGCTCGACCAGGGGCACGGAGGGGGTGGCCACCGAACGACCCGAGGACGGCGCTGGTTGCCCGTTGCGCTGGAGAGCCGTCGGGGGAGTCATGCGCGATCGAGGGGATCCCGCACGGGATCGAACCCGCACGTGGGTCGCGCACGGAGTTGTGCCTGCATTGACCGCACGCTCGGCGGTTGGCGTTGACAGCGACGGGTATCACTTCGTACGACCAAGCGGTCAGCAGAGGTTTGGTCGGGGACCTGCCTCCATCAACTGCTGACGGCTTTCGTTTTCCGGGGTCGTTGCGATGCCCTCTCGCTCTCTTGTTGTCGTTGGTTGCACCGTTCTGCTTGCCACGGTTGTCCTGGTTGTCGTCCAGCCGTTCGGTTGGTTTGCACCGCCGGACGTCCTTGCGAAGAACTCGAACCGTGGGAAGACGTCGGTCTCGTCGTTGGGCGTCGATCGCCAGGAGCTGAACTCCGATCGCGGACTCGCGGGCATCGCACCGGGAACCGAAGTGACCTACGCCGTGGAGGCTGAGATTCGGTTCGAGCCGGTTCTACAGCAGCATGAAGGGTTGGAACCCGTGCCGGCCAACCTGATCCCGGCAGAACGGATTCATGCAGTTGGCAGTCAGGTTCTGACGATCGTAGGTCGCGGAACGATGGTGGAAGCGGTTGTTGAGTTTCCTGGCCTGGTCGTTGAGCGAGACGGCGAAACTTACGATGCGACAAGTTCGGAGACCAAGTTGCGTAGTGAGGATGATCAGATCTTGGATTGGATTCGTGCCGCGAGCCAACCTGTCGGCGTGCGGTTCTCGCTCGAGGGCGAAGTCCTGGGCTACCGGTTTGCACCGAAGGCGTCAGCTGCGTCTCGAAATTTCGTGCGCGCACTCATCGCGCGGTTCACATTCCCAGTGCCCGAAGAAGGAACTGCCGACGCAGCTGCGGATCAGTGGAGTGCTGAGGCGGCCGACGATGCAGGGCGATACCTCGCGAAATACACCGTCAAGGACCGTGCCGAGGGCTCGTTAGAGATCGAACGGCTGCGACTCCGCTACGTCGAACTCTCGTCCAATCTGAAGCAAGAGCTGAAGCACGGAGCGACGGGGACAGCGCAAGGTACGTGGACCAATGACTTGGGGTGGATTCACCACGCAACCGTGGCCGAGGATCTGTGGATCGATCAACCCACGGGCACCATGCGAATTCACTTCGGGTTCCATGGTTCGCTCGAGTTCCGCAGCGTGCGGTTTGGCGTGTCGGCCATCGAGCTGCGGGACGGAGTTTGGGGCCCGGCGGGAGGCAACCGAACCCTAGGCGACGCCCCAGATCACGCCGCGGAAAAGCGCGCCAATGAAGGGCGCGGCTGGACACTGCAGCGTGTGCTCGCCGAACTCGAAGTCACGATTGATCGGCATGGCAACGGGTCCGATGAAGTCAGCGACCTTTGGCGGAAATTGTGGGTCTTGCTCGAAGAGCACCCCGCGTTGGCTGCGCAGCTCGGCGAGCAGCTAGCAGTGAATGCGCTTTCACCGGAGATCGCTGGAATCGCGATCTCGGCACTTGGTGCC
>CBESZZ010000631.1:0-2378 GCA_965534055.1 uncultured bacterium
GTCGGACGGACGCAAGGCTGCAGCGAACGCGATGAACCGCCCCTGCTCCGCTTTCACCGTGGCCGCCGGACCGGTCATCTTCAACGAGAAGGTCTGCCTTCCAGCAGCCGAGACCAACGCGGCGAGCGCGAAGTCTGGTTTCGGAGAGGCGCCGCGCCCCGAGTAGGTTCCTTCGAACAGGGTGTACCGCGCGTTCGCGCCCATGAGCTGCTGCGTGGGCACAACAACAAACTCCTCGTCTTCGACGGGGTCCATTCCCATCTGGCGGCGCCAGCGATCAATGTTCTGCCGCTCGGTGCCTTCCGTCTGCGCAAAGGAGCACTCGACGACTCCACCGGTGCCGCCGGCAATCACAAAGTTCAGCAACCGATATTGCGAGCTCGGCCGCTGCACCCAGCCTTCCGGCAGATCGAATGCGAACATCTCCGCCGGATCTATTTGCTCGGTCGGCAGCAGCCGCGCGTACAGCGACGCTGGACTGCCATGCAACGTGGCACCGCGCGCCGGGATAGAACGCGGCTCGCCAACCTCGTGGGTCGAACTTTCGCCACAGGACATCGCGACAAGCAGGCACCCGAAAACTCCGGCGACTCGGAGCGAGTCCCTCAGTGCTTTTGGCGCGGAAGGAACGAAGTGCAGCGAGGGGTGGACGTGCGTGCGATTCATGGGCGACAGGTTAGGCGATATGGATTCGTCCGCGGAGCCGAGCATGGTTCTGCAATTCCCTGACTCCCATCATCCGGTTCAACGGATCCTCCCAGGGCGCAAACGCCCCAAACGCCAGCTGGCGTCCGCAAACAGCTTACACGTCGCGCTCGAGCACGAACTCCGCAATGCGATCCAAAGCATCAACAGCGGGCCCCGGGGGCAACACCCGCAATGCTTCCCGCGCAACTCCGGTGCGCCGACGCGCTTCTTCGTGAGCCCGAGCGACGGCGGACGCCAGGTCGCAACGGGCGCGCAGTGCGGCCAAAGCCTCATGTGGATCCACGCCTTCCGCCATCACTTCGCGTAGATTGCCGGCATCACCGGACTGCATGAGCTCAAGCAGAGGCAGGGTCAGTTTGCCCTTCGCGAGGTCGGTGCCGAGCGATTTGCCAACAGTCGCTTCGTCACCCTCTAGGTCGAGGCAATCGTCCACAATCTGGAAGGCGTTGCCCAATTCGGTGCCAAACGTGGTCAACGCGTCGAGGGCAGCAGCATTGCCGCCGCTGTAGTAGCCACCCAATCGACAACCCGCCGCGTAGAGGCTCGCCGTCTTCTCGGCGATGACTTCGAAGTAACGCTCCGTGGTCCACTCAAAATCGAAGCGATGCAGAATCTGCGTGATCTCACCCTGACAGATCACCTTCACCGTGTCGGCGAGCAGGCGCGCACACGTGGGATCTTCCAGCTGCACGGCCATGTGAAACGCCTGGGCGTAGACATAGTCGCCCAGCAGCACCGACACTTCGTTGCCGTGCAGGGCATGGAGCGTGGGGATGCGGCGGCGCAGGTCCGCGCCGTCGAGCACGTCGTCATGGATCAACGTCGCGGTGTGCAGCAGCTCGACGACCTTGGCGACCTCGACGTGGTCGCTGGTCAAGCCATCGGAATTCGCGTCGCCTCGAACCGCCATGCCGGAGAGGAACACGAGAACGGGCCGCAGCTGCTTGCCGCGGTAGCCGCCGACATGCTCAATGAGCGGCAGTAGATCTGCTTGCCCAGGCGCCAAGTCGCGGCGCAGCTCCTCGTTCAGACGAGCGAGCGGAGCGCGGACGAGCGCGGCCAAATCTTGCAAGGACAACGTGCGGGACACGGGGTGGAAAGGGCTACTTGGTGGGAACGGCTTGGCCTGCGATGCGGCCCCGTCCACGGTGGAAAATGAAAAGCTTCGGCGTGGCGGTTCGGCGCGCTCAGGAAGGATCGTGCCGGGTGGTGCTTGGTGCCGCTTCACTGGTCGAAACGTGGGCCGATGACGAGGTTTTCACCCGTTTCGGCGAATCCCCTTTTTCGTCGTCGTCGTCATCCTCGCCGCTGCCCAGCCCCCGCTTGAACTCGGTGATGCCGGAACCTAGCGATCGCGCCATCCCGGGCAGCCTGTGGCCGAACAGAAGGAGGGCGACAAACAGGATCACGAGCCATTGCCACGTGCTGCTGAGTCCGAGGATTGCAATCATTGGGTCGATCTCGGGGCCGGGCCGCCGGCTTCACATCAAAGCCCGGCGGTTGCCGTTTCCGGACTGGATTCTCGCACGGCGAGGGGAGCAAGCCAAGCCGCAAGCGGCTGGGCGTGACCGGACGGCCCCATCACTGCTCGCTCGACCACTTCTCCCAAGCCGCGGGATCCTCACCGAATTTCTGCCCGGTCAGCCGGGCCAAATGCATGGCACTGTTCT
>CBESZZ010000632.1:0-2366 GCA_965534055.1 uncultured bacterium
AGCTCGTTATCTTCGTGTCCGACAAGCCGACTCCGCTGGCCGTCGACGACCTGAACAACGATGGCTTCGCGGACATCGTAGTTGGGTCCTTCATCGGTGAGCCCCTCGATGTCCTGCTTGGCGATGGTCAGGGGAACTTCCCAGAGCGCCAGAACTACGCAGGCATCTACCAGGTGAACCAGATCTCGTCTGTGGATCTTGAGCGTGACGGGGTCCGAGAGCTGGTCCTGTCTTCGGCGGGATCTTCGAGCCTGTCTGTGTTCCGTCGGTTGAACCCGGACGGCCGCATCCTGCGGTAGACTTTCCGCTAGCCTGAATCGCTAGCACAAGCCCGCGAGCGGGGGCCTCACGGCTCCCGCTCGCGTTGTGTACGCGCAGTCGCAGCGCGAGGGTGAGGCCACGCTGTGACCGGACTGCTCGGGAACCAGGCAGGGAGTGGCTGCGGACGGTAGAGTTCTCGCGTGCAAGCCATCGCTGGAAGTCCTTCTCGTTGTTCCCTCGGCTACGGCCGGTTCGGAGCTCTCCTCCTAGTTGTCGGCGCCGTGGTTCCCACGAGTACCGCATCGGCGCAAGTCGCAACACCGCAGCTCGCGCCAGCCGTTGCCGCGCGACCAGAAATGCCGTGCGTGCTGCAGATGCCGCGGCGGGCAACCTCGGGCGGGAACACCTGGCCGAACGGTCGGGTGCCCTACCAATTCGATGGGAACGTCAGCGCCGGCCAACAGGCGGTCGCTCTGAACGTCATGTCGCAGATCGAAGGGTTCTCGGCGGTGGACTTCGTCGCCCGGAACGGCGAGCAGGGTTACATCCACTTCCTCGACGGCAACCAGAACAGTTCGCCTGTCGGGTATCGAGGCGGCCGGAACACGATCACGATGTTCAACTGGAACTTCCCGATGATCGTGGCTCACGAGATTTTCCATTCGATCGGCTTTTGGCACGAACAGCAGCGGCCCGATCGTGACACCTACGTGCGGATTGAGGTGCAAAACCTGCAGCCCAACACGGGAGTCAATTTCAACATCCCGTCGGGTGCTGCGGCTATTGGGCCGTACGACTTCAATTCGATCATGCACTACGGTCAGTTCGCGTTTAGCGCGAACGGCCAGCGCACCATCACCGTGTTGCCGCCGAACCAAGCTCAGCAAGGCCAGCTCGGCAACCGGCAAAACTTCAGCGTCGGTGATCGGATGGGAGTCGTCGCTCGCTACGGCAACGGCTTGCCTGCACAGCTGGCTGTCGCGACGCCGTCGAGTGCTTCGACGTGGGAGCCCGCCATGGTCACGCTGACTGGATCCAATCTTGCGATGGTGAGCCAGCTGACTGTGGGTGGGCAGAGCACGAGCTTCACAGTCGTGAGCGATACCGAGATCGGCTTCACGCCGCCCGCGGGGCTCGTGATCGGTCCAGTGTTGATCGTGGCGACGAATCCGGCTGGCGCGGGCAACGCTCTTCAGTTCTCGATCACCGGCAACAATCCGCCGATCCTCACCGGCCCGCCGATCTTCCTGCGCAACGTTCCGTTGGACTTGGTTGTGCATTCAGACACGGGTTGGCCGGCGCTGGTGCTGCTTTCCACGGAGCTGCAGCCAAGCTCCATTCCCGGCATCGTGTCGCTCGGAATCGGCAACCAGTTCGCGGTGCTCTTTAGCGTGGGGATCAGCACGGGGGACGCCACGGGCACGTCGCGTATCTCGGTCACCCTTCCGGTTGGTGCTCCCTCGGGGCTGAACATCTTCTTTCAGGCGTTGAGCGCTGCCCCGGGTCCGAACCCGATGGTGCCGGTCCCAGCTTCGAACGTTCACACCAGCAGGATCTTCTGAGCCATGAAATCACCCGCTGACTCGACTCCGACCTTTCGCGTTGCCAGATTCGAAATTGAGCGCACGGTCGTTTGGGATGCGCTTGTGTTGGAAATGCACGCGTGGTGGTTGCGAGACTTCATGGTGAATCCGGAAGGAGTGGCGTTTCGGATCGACCCGAAGCTTGGCGGAGTCATGGGCGAAGACTGGGGTGACGGCCAGGGCATCGTCTGGGCAACAGTCGTCGAGCTGCGCCGACCGCACCGTCCGAGCGACGGCGACGCGCGGGCCAAGCTGGGACTGTCGGGGGAGCTCATGCCCGACTTCGGCGGGCCGGCGCGGACCCAGCACATCTTCATCTTGGAGTCCACCGGACCCAGCACCACGCGCCTGCGGTTTCAAGACTGTGTCTACGGTGCGGTGAGTGAGAGCACTGCAGCGTCGCTCAAGGAAGGTTGGGGCCTGATCCTCGACGCCTTCGTCGGTTACCTGAAAGCCTAGTCGCTCAGCTCGTTCTGCGGCCGGCTTTGCGGGCCACACGGAGGATGCGCGCGGGTCGGTTGG
>CBESZZ010000633.1:0-2333 GCA_965534055.1 uncultured bacterium
CGTGAGATGCTGGTGGAGGCGCTGGACCGCGGGTTGAGCCAGTCTGGCTTGCAGGACCTTGCGGTCAACGTGCTCGATGCGATGGGCACGATGGAGGACAAGCGGTTCGCGCCGGCAATTCGGCGTGCACTGGAGAACGGCAACGAGGCGGTGCGCACCGCAGCGGCAACCGCGCTCTCTCGTTCTGGTGACGCGGATTCCGTGCGCGAGTTGAGCGCCGTGTTTTACGACCTCGATGCGCGGTCGCAGAGCGCTTGGATTCGAGCGGCCCGGACGCACTTGGGCGAGGAAGCGCGCGAGTTCTTCGAACCGCTCATCGCCCGCGTGGTGCCACCCAACATCCTGCAGAATCTCGTGATGGAGATGCGGGAAATGCCACCCGCGCTCTCCGCGGCGATCGTCGAGAACCACTGGCGTGGGTACAAGGGGCCCGTGCGCACGGAGATGGCGGGATTCCTGCACTCCAACGGCGACTCTGCTGGCACGGTTGAGCTCCGCGCGCAGTTGCAGAGCGATTCGACGCAATCCATCCTGATTGTGTTGGAGGTACTCGCCGGCAAGCACACCCCGGTGGCTGCGCGTTCGGGTGAGCTTCTTGCGGAGGTTCTCCAGGCCACGCTGCATCTGGATCCCAAAGTTCGGATCCTCGCGAGCGCGGTGTTGGCAGACGTTCCGGGTGACAATGTGACTCGGCAGTTGGATGTCCTGGCTGAGGACCCGGTGTTTGAAGTGTCTGGCACGGCTTTGCGCGTTCTGCGCGAACGAGGCGAACCCGCCGCCGCCGATCGCTTGCTTGAGGACGCGAAGACTGCAACCGGAAGTCGCGTGCGCGATTTGATTGAGAAGCTGCACGTCAGTCGCGACCCGCGATCGCTGCCTATTCTGGAACAGCGTTTTGACGAGTCGGCCAGTGGCGAGGGGCGTGCGTTCCTACGGGCCATCGCGTTCAGTCGGCTCCCTGAGGCATTCGGCCCACTTTCCCAGGCCTTCGCCGGACCGGAGCGGGCCGTGGAGCTGGGTAGCGAGCACGTGCGGGTCAAGACGACTCTCAACTACGTGCCCGTCCTCATGCCCAACGTGGAAGGCGCAGACGATCAGATGGTGGAGTTCTTCAAGGGCCTGCCGGAAACAGACATCGAGCGTCGAGGGCGCATGCTCGACGTGCTTGGACAGGTGGCTGCGCTTCGCGAAGCCGACGGAGAGCCGGTAGCACTGCGCAACGAGCTTCGTGCCGTCTTGTTCGACCGCAGCCAAGCACCGCAGTTGCGTCTCGTCGCGTTGCGCTACTTGCGACGCGGAATCACGTTGGACGATGCCATGACCCTGCGTGATGGCCTCGCGGAAGAGGCGGTCGGGATGCGCAAGGCGTTGAGCGACTTCCTCTTCGAGTTCTTCTAGAGACTCACTCGTCGGCGGCGCGGGTCGACGGGAAAGGCGGAGTGGGGCGGAGTGTCACGATCCAGCGCTCGTCATCACGGCCGCGGTACCACGTGCTTTCGTCCTGTTCAGCGCGGCGTCTGCCAGCACCGGCAGCTGGCCGCGTGGCGGGATCCAGGCCGTGGTAGCCCGCTGCAAGGTTGCGGGTGAACGCGGCATCGGTCGTTTCTGAGAAGTAGAACGCGGTCTGGACCGGGCCGATCTGCTTCATCGGCCACGCATACACCTCGATGGGCGCGAACCCCACCAGACTGCTGCGCGTTGAGGCGAGCGCAGTCCAAGGGGTCTCGACGACCGCAAAGGCGTAGTGCTTCGTGGTGAAGATCAGCTCCCCCGAGCCCAGTTCCGCGAGCCGGGCATCTTCAACGGTCACCGGATCAGGCAATGGCCCGCCTGTGCGGTGGCTGTGCTGCACGATGCGGGCCAGCAGGATTTCTCTTTGGATCGGGTCCGTCAGATCGAGCGGCTGCATCTGCATCGCCGCGCGGTAGGCGATCCATGCCAAGCCCTCGGCCTCAAGCTCCAAGCGCGCGGAGCGGCTTGCGGAGGCGAACGGCATCCAGAGCACCACGACCAGCAGTGCCAGTCCGATAATCACCAACAGGTTCGCAAGGTTGAAGTTGCGGTTCGACTCCCTGCGCGCAGCGGCCATGCCCGTATGCTGCAACAACGTGGCTCGCAGCGACAGCAAAGACACCGACAATGGGTTCGATTCTCCCAGGAAGCCTGCGGCGAAAGGCACGGAGTCGAACCTCGCAGAATTCGACTGGGCTGCGGTGCCGCCGGACATCTATGCGCTGACGGGACGCATCGAATCGGCCGGGGGGCGGGCTTGGTTGGTCGGAGGGGCCGTCCGCGACAACCTGTTGCGTCGACCGCATCACGACTTCGATTTG
>CBESZZ010000634.1:0-2315 GCA_965534055.1 uncultured bacterium
CGAGGAGGCGCAAAAACAACTCGCTCATCCGTTGCTCTTGCGCAGTCATCTTGCCGGGTGTGTTCACCCACTTCGTGAGTATTCGAAAGCGAACACGTGCGACTTCATGGTCACCGCTGAGCCAAATGCGCGCGATCCAGAATGTGTTGGCTTCGTTTGGAAGCTCACTGATTCGATCGAGCGCCTCCTGCAGCAGTGAACAAACCCGGTCGATGGCCCTCGCGGACTGATTCCACCCCTGGACCTCAGCCAAAGCTAGGTAGGAGTTGGCCGTGTGCAGGAGAGCGTGAAAGGAGTGTTCCAATCCTGCTTGCAGCGCGGCTTCCCAGGCTTCGGCGGCCGCGGAATAGTTCCCCTCGCGATGGGCCTTCCATGCTGCTGTGAGGTGAATGGCGACGGGGGGCTGCTTCGCTTCGCCACTTTGTGCACCTCTGGCACTGGCATCATGCAGACCTGAGGCACGGATGCGCAGATCTTGAGCTAGCGAACTTCGCCCTGACTGCTCTGCTGCATTGGCGGCAAGCGAAAGCCGGCGATGCACAATGAAACTCTGGTCGTCGACATTACCTGGCTGCTCTGGGGGAAGCTCAACGGACAGCCAGTAGTGTCGGAAGCCGGTGGCGAAGTCGTCGAGAGCAAAGCAGATGTCCGCGAGGAGATGGTGGGAGAGCGGACTCTTGAACTTCGGGATGTCCTGTTCACCGAGTTCGATCGATCTTTGGATCGCTTCTCGCGCACGAAGTAGCTGAGGCTTCGAGCGGATGGGATGAGCAAACAGCTGATCCGCCAGGTTGTGGTGGCTCAGAGCGTGCCATGGGTCAGCCTTGCATGCGTCGACGAGAAGTGCAATGCGCCGATCTGGACTGTCATTGATCTTGCTGTTGGCTAAGTCGCGGTAGGCAGGCCCGTACTCCGAGTCGTGCCGCAGGGCCTCCAGGAAGCGCTTCTTGGCAAGAGCGAACTCACCGCGACGCAGGAGGCTCGATCCACTCATCCAGTTTGCGACTGCGCTGTCGGGAAACCGGTTGAGATAGTCGTCGAGCAAGATACTTGCCTGCCGGCTGGCTTCGCGGCTGGGCGTTCGAATGGTGGCGTGGCCACTCCATGCCGATTCTCTGTTTGGATGTGAGCCCTTTAGTGACTCGAAGATCGGCGGAATCGAGCGGTGGTTTCCCTGCTCCCGTAAGACGAAAGTCCGACATAGCTTCAAGTCGTAGCTCTGCGGATGATGGCGTATCGACTCGGCGAGCATCCTGTCTGCATCTTCGAATCGATCGATGATGATCAAGCCTTGGATCCAGCTCGCGAGCTCGGCAGGATGTGTCTCTTTGGGATTCACCGACGTAAGCAGTTGCGCAAGCTTGTCTCGGTCCGTCTGGGGTTGGACGACGCCCCTGAACAGCTCTTCCTTTCTCGGCTGCATCCTGACCAACAGCGTGGTCAGCTTCTCGGCGACTTGGTGGCGCCCTTCGTGCAGGAGTTTTGGTCGCAACTTCACGATCGTTCCCACGAAATGGCCCTTTAGCCTGGAGTGACTCAGAACTGGCTCCACGGTCGTTTCGGAGACTGAGCCAGCTGCGTACGCAGCAAGCGGAATGTCTAGCTCGTCGAACGCTGCGAAGATGCCGTCGATCGTGCGGCGACGGAGTGCAACGGTCGATAGCCCACCGCGAGGTTGATGGAGGTGCGAGTCGACCGCCAATACGAAGCGCCGTTGACGATGCATCGTGTCAATCGCGTCCCGCAATGCTCGTAGTCGAATCCGAAGTTTGGGTGTCTGTTCGAGTTCGGCTCTACGCTCTCCTGCCAACGACAGAAGCGTCTCGACTTGCGATAGACGCTCAGCGGCGGCCGCCGAGTCGATGCCGGCCGTGCGACTGGTTTCGTCCGTGTCTTGCAGGCTGCGTTCCGCGCGCTCTAACAAGCGCGTTGTTTCTTCAATGTCGAAGTTCCGCTCCTTGCCGAGGGTGACGACACTCCAACTCAAGGCCGTGATCAGAAGAACCAAGCCCGCGACGCCGGCGGCGCGCACAACGGATTGTCGACGTTTGCGAGACCGGAACGACGTTGTAGCAACGACCTTCTTACTTTCGACTAGCCGCAGGAGATCTTCTTTCATCGCCTGCATGTCTGAATAGCGACGATCGGGTGCGGGTTGCAACGCTTTGAAACAGACTCGTTCGACTTGTTCGTGGACGTGGCGAAGTGCGGTCCTCGTGGGGGCCGCGGCGGTTGAGCCTCCCGGTTCGGCAGCCCTCTGGACATTGCCGAGGCGAAGCAACTCGTAGAAAGTCGCACCCAGCCCAAAAACGTCC
>CBESZZ010000635.1:0-2314 GCA_965534055.1 uncultured bacterium
GTGCCCTGCGCGTTGCTGCCGGCGGATACCGAAGCGGGCTATCGCGCAATCCATCAGCGCCTTGCGGCGACACTCGGTGCGGCTGGTGTTCACTGCGGCTTCGCGGAAGTCGAAACCAACCCCGGTGACGGGAACCGGCGTGCACGAGGCCGAGAGCCTTGGTGCTTCAACGACACCACCGCGTTCGACCTTGTTGGCCCCGATGGTCGGAAACTCGTGGGGTCCGCGCAGCGCAGGGCGCGGCGAAACGGAGTCGCGCACGTGTTGCACCACGGATCGCTCGTGCTCGAACCACCGCGGTATCCGACGGGAACCGCAGCTGTCTCGCAGCAAGCGGATCCTGCAACGGTGGTCGCACATCTGAATGCGGAGTTTCCTGCGGCTGTCGCCGAGATGCTCGTGACGCCTGTGCAAGCCGGCGAAGCCGCGATCTCTGACCGACAGCAAACGCTGCAACTCGCTTTGGAACGCACCCACCTTTCGGGTGAGTTTGCGCGCCGACGCTAGCGGAGCGTCAACGCCTCGCTACCAATCAATCTGAGTCGAGTCGACGACCTGCGTGACGTGGCCGATCTGCTCTTCGCTGAGGAAGAGGGCTGACATCGCGTCCGCGTCGAGCAGGTCACCACGGTGCCCCGACTCTCGCCTGGTTTGCTGCGAGCTACGGTGAGCAATCGTGCTCGCCGCCTTGACGACGAAGCCCTGCACCCACTGCTCAGCGTTGGTCGCCGGGCTGTGGTGATACATGACGGCTGCGTGCACAGGACCGGACAACCCCCATTTCTCGGTGAGCCTGCCGCCCACTTGTGCGTGGGTGAAGCCAAACACTTCGGCTTCCGCGAGGTAGAGCGGGCATTCGAGCTCTTCACTCAACCGCAGCGCTTCCAAGAACTTCTCCGGCTCGCGATCGAGCATCACAATCTTGCCGACGTCGTGGAGCAGACCGCAGGTGAACGCCGTGTCCTTGTAGATGCCGAGCTCCATTTTGGATGCCATCACCAGGAGTCGAGCAGCACGCGCCGCTTTGAAGCTGTGATCCCACAGCATGCGCGGATCGAACCTGCCGAAGCTGCGCTCTTCCGCAGACTCGCTCAACGCCTTCGCTTCGTGGAGTGTTTTCTCCAGGACGCTCAACCCAAGCAGCCGACAAGCCACAGGAATGGAGCAGATTGGCTCGTCCACTCCGAAGAACGGGCTGTTGACGAGTCGCAACGTCGTCGCGGAGAGGGCCGGATCTCGTTCGATCAGCCTAGCAACTTCCCCGATGGCCGCATCGCCCGATTCGAACAGCTCCCGAGCCTCGCGGAGTAGCGACGGAATCGTCGGAATGTGCAGGGTCTCTTCGACGAGTTCGTCAAGTGCTACTGGGGCTTGGTTCATGCAACCGACTTCCTTAGTTCATCTAGAGTCGGCAGATCTCGCGACAATCCTTGAACCCTGCCGCTTGGTGTATCGAATTGGGGCGTGGACGAGACCGCTGCACAAGAAGTCGACACCGCAATGAGCCGGGCCGGGCTGCCGCACAGGCTCCGTGCACTTCTGCTCGCTCAGGCCGCGACTGGAGCGCCAGACCACGACTTCCTGCACCACGTGTGCGGCGCTGCTCAGGGTCCGCAGTGCCAAGCTGGTGGGTCGAATCGCGCAGAGTTCAGCGAACTACTGCTGCAATCCGCATTGTTCTTTGGGTTCCCTCGCGCGATCTCCGGGTTTCGGGTGCTGGATCTCGCTTGGCCGAAGGACGAGACGTCCTCGGTGCCCCTCCTCGCTGAACCGATCGCGGAACCCGCGCGTGAAGACCGAGGGCAGGAACTGTTCGCCGCGATCTACGGCAAGAACAACACCACGGTGCGCGCGATGCTGCAGGGCTTCCATCCCGTGTTCCACGACTTCGTCATCAACGAGGCCTACGGGAGGATTCTGGCGCGTCCTGAGTTGCCATCCGTTGAGCGGGAGCTGATCGCAGTCGCCGGACTCGCGTTGCAGGACCAAGTGCCACAACTCATCGCGCATGGGCGCGGGGCCATCGCGTTCGGCGCGTCGACCGAAGCGGTGCGCGAAGCCATCTGGTGCGGCTTGCGCTTTCTCACGGCCGACGAGTCGACTCGCGAAGAGGGAGCGGACCGCCTCTTCGCCAAAATCGGAAAATCGAGCCGCTAGGGCTCCACTGCAAAAGACCCGCCGTGCATGGCGAGTCAGAAGCTGGTGTCCTAGATCTTCTGGCCGACGTGCTTCTCGACGAGCTCGATGAGCTCGTCGGGCTCGAACGGCTTGCGGAAGTAGTCCGCCGCACCCATTTCGGTGCTCTTCTGGTGTC
>CBESZZ010000636.1:0-2281 GCA_965534055.1 uncultured bacterium
CGAGCTCGACCTGCATCTTCGACTGCGGCGAACGCGCGTGGTCGCTGAAGATGTGCAGGATCAGTTCCGAGCGGTCGAGCACCGGTACCTTGACCTGCTCTTCAATGTTCTTGGCCTGGCCCGGACTTAGCGAGTCGTCGCAGATCACCGCTCCAGCCTTCGCCTTCACGACGAGCTCCGCGAGTTCTTCGAGTTTGCCGCGGCCCAGATACAGGTGCGGGTCCGGCATGCGCCGATGCTGCACCACGCATCCCGAGATGGAGAATCCGCCGGTATCGGCCAACAGGGCAAGTTCGCCCAAGGCTTCTGGGGCCGTTCGCTGGTCGCCGTGGGGGATCAGGCCGAACAGCAGGGCCTCGCGGGTTTGGGCTTCGGTAGTGTTCTCGTGCACGCGGTTGCTTTGCTCAACAGGGGTCTCGAAGGCCCCGAGAGTATCGCTTCTTCAGCGATCCGTCCGCGCAGATTCATCGGTCCGCCCAAGCCACGCTCGATGCGCAGCCGGGTCGGCGCGAACGATCGCTAGCGGAACAGCGGTGATTGCACGGCGTTCGAAACCGTGAATTGCCCAGATGCCAGGTCCACCGCCTGAGCAGCGAGGGGCGATCCCACGGCTGAGGGCACGATGGAGTTTGGGATGGAGAGCGTGCTTTCTGGGGCTGCTGGGCTGAGGGCCACCAGTGCTGCGGTGGCCAGCTCCGCACCGGGGTTAATCCAGAGCGGGCGAAGCGGGCCAACCGCAATCGTGAGATCGAGTGGCTGGAATCCCAGGATCGCCCCCGCAATCAAGATGCGGTTCTCCTGTGAATCCACTCCCTAGCCGTTCATCCCAAGTCCGTCACCGCAGCGGTGAGCAAACAATGTTTCGAACCGCTGAGACTTACTCCGGCGACAATGCGACGTCGCTCGGTGGCAACAGCGGGCCTGTCTTCGTCGCGATGGCGCCATCGTCCGACCGTTGCACGACGACATGACGACACCAGGTGTCGTCGTCACGCTCCGTGAAGTCTGTCCGATAGTGAGTGCCACGGGACTCAGTGCGCGCGGCCGCGGCGGCGGCGATCACCGCCGACGCGGTGAGCATGTTGGCCATCTCCGCTGCACGTGTGTCGTGCGCTGCGAGCTGGGCTTTCTCCAGGTAGCGCTGCCAGTAGCCGATGCGATGCATTGCGTCGTCCAGCCCGGTGGCGTCACGCTGCAGTCCGACATTGCGCCACATCAGACTCTTCAGTGAGTAGAGCAAGTCATCGAGCAGGATCCTGGGCGCGTTTTGCGGTGGTGGAGGTTGCTCGACGCGTTGAGGAAGTCGCACACGATCCTGCGCCAGGGCTTCGGTGGCTGCCGCTTCACCGGCCGTGTGACCAAGCACCGCACCTTCCAACAGCGAGTTGGATGCGAGTCGGTTGGCGCCATGTAGATGCGTGGCGGCAACCTCTCCGGCGGCGAACAGGCCTGGCACGGATGTACGCCCATGCAGGTCGGTGACTGCGCCGCCGATGCTGTAGTGCGCGCCGGGACGTACGGGGATCGGGTCGACCGTGAGGTCGATATCGAACGCGCTGCAGATCCTCGCGATGGAGGGAAACATCGTGCGCGGATCGCCGGTGACGGTGGAGAGGTCGAGGTAGACGTGCGTGTCTTCGGTTTCGACCATACGATCGAGAATCGCACGACTGACAACGTCGCGAGGTGCGAGGTCTGCCAGTGGGTGCTGCCCCTGCATGAACGAATGCCCATGGCGGTCGAGCAGTCGGGCCCCTGCTCCACGCACGACCTCAGAGATCAGGAAGCGTGCCGCACCCGCGATGTACAACGTCGTGGGGTGGAATTGCACGAACTCGAGGTCGGCCAACGCAGCCCCGCAGCGAAAGGCCAAGGCCACTCCATCGCCGGAGGCACCGATGGGGTTGGTTGTCTCGCGGAACACTTGGCCCAAACCGCCGGAGGCGAGGATGACCGCACGTGCTTCGACCGCGAGCTCGGTTTCCTGAACGCGCGCCACGGCTCCGACGCAGCGGCCGTCGTCGTCGGTGAGTAGGTCGCGCACGAACACGCCTTCCCGCACGCTGATGCGCTCATCGGCAGCGAGTGCGCGGATGAGAGCTTCTTGAATCTCCACCCCGGTGGAATCCCCACGAGCGTGCACGACGCGGCCTGTGGTGTGACCTCCCTCACGTCCGAGTTCAAGGGCGCCGTCACCAGCCAGGTCAAAGGCTGCGCCGACTTGCTGAAGTCGTTGAAGCGCGTCTTTGCCCTTGCTCAGCACCGCTTGCGCGACGTCACG
>CBESZZ010000637.1:0-2279 GCA_965534055.1 uncultured bacterium
CCGCGCGAAGCATCAAGCCAAAGTCGTTCCAAATCACGACGTCGCGCGGCGCCAAGGCCAAGGCCTTCCGGTACGTCGACTCGCTGTCACGCAGTTTGCCGAGATGGCGCTGCGCCAAGGCAAGGTTGGCCCAGGTTGGTGCGTGAGTAGGAAACTCGGTCGCAAGAACTCGGAACAGACGAAGCCCCATGACCTCATCGCCCGCGCGAAGCCGGCGATCTGCCAAGCCCATGACGGCTGCAGGAACCTGCCGAGTCGCAGTGGCCAAGACAGCGTCATCGCGCGCCGCTGCCGACGTTGCGTCGGCGTCACGCTGCAATTCAATCAGGGACACCAGCTCCCCCACTCTCGGCTGGCGTGAAGGGCTTGCGGTCGAGACGGTGCCTGAAACCGCAATGCTCCGAAACAGCGGCAGCGCCACGCTCGCTTCTCCGGCCAGCAAGGCGCACCAAGCGCCGGCCAGTCCGCGGCCACCGGCCCGGGCAACGTCGGGCTCCAATTGCAACCACATACGGAAGGGAGCATCGAACGCCGTTGCGTTCGCTACGCCTTTCTCATGAGCTGCCATCGCCTGCTCGAACGCAGCGTCGAACGCCTGCCCATGTGGATCGGGTTCCTGGGCGATCCCTGGAACAGAGCAACACGCGAGAACCACACTTGCGAGCCCGATCAGATGCGCACCGTTCACTGGAGGTCCACGCCCTTTTCGCCCGCGATGATTTCACCGCAGATGAACGGCGCTTCGCCGGCGTTCCTCATCAGCACCATCGCAGCTTCTGCCTGTTCCGGTGGCGTAACAACCACGAAACCGCAACCCATGTTGAACACCCGCCACGCCTCGTCCCGCGGCAGCTGACCGCGCTCACACAGGCTGCGAAATACGGGCAATTCGGGAACCGCAGCGGTCTGAATCACAGCCCGCGTGCCTTCGGGCAACACTCGCGGCAAGTTGTCCGGCAAGCCCCCGCCCGTGATGTGCGCCATTCCGTGCACCATGTTGGCGTCCAGCACAGGCATCACCGCGGCCAAGTAACTCTTGTGCACGGCGAGCAATGCTTCACCAACCGTCGCACCATCGAGATCGTCAATGCGTGTCGAAACGTCGAAACCGCCGTCTTCAAAGTAGATTTTGCGCGCCAAAGAGTAGCCGTTGGTGTGCAGCCCGGACGACGGCAGTCCGATGAGGACGTCACCGGCCCGAATCGCGGTTCCATCCACCAGGCGCTCCCTGGATACGGCACCGACGATGCACCCAGCGACGTCGAGCTCACCGTCTCGGTAGACGCCCGGCATTTCCGCGGTTTCACCGCCAAGCAATGCGCAGCCATTGGCGCGGCATGCCGAGGCCAGCCCCTGCAGCACCTGCTGCACGGCCTCTGGATTCATGACGCTCATGGCCACGTAGTCGAGGAAGAACAGCGGTCGCGCGCCCTGCACGAGGATGTCGCCGACGCAATGGTTCACCAGGTCTTCGCCGACCGATGCCAGATGGCCAGCCCGCTGCGCGACCATGACTTTCGTGCCCACTCCGTCGGCGGATGCCACGAGCAGTTCTCCGGTCGCCCCCATCGCATGAGGATCGAACAACCCGCCGAAGCTGCCGACGTCGCTGACCACTCCCTTGGTAAAGGTGGAACGGATCACGTCCGAGCTGCCGGTGACGGCGCGATACTTCGCGTCGATGTCGACCCCGGCTTTGCCGTATGCAGACGACTGTTCGGTGGGCGAGGATGAGGACGGCGTAGTCACTGAATGTCTCCCGTGGGAAATTCTGCAGCCAAGCGCTGCAAGAGGAGGCGGTTGTTGGCGAAGCTCAACGCTTCGGGGAGCGCGTCGAGCGTGAACCAGCGCGCGTCCGCAGCATCATCGGCGGCCTGCAGCGTGCCGGCAACGACGGTCGCAAGGAACACGACGAGATTTGCTTCCTTGCGGACGTCATCGCGGGTGTAGACGAGATCGAGCATCCGCACGATGCGCACCTCCATCCCCGTCTCCTCCTGGGTTTCGCGCACCGCGGCGTCAGCAGCGCTTTCCCCATACTCCTGGTAGCCCGCGGGCAGGCCCCATTCGCCCTTGTAGGGCTGAATCCCTCGCTGAACCAAGAGCACCTCACGGCCCCGGGCGACGACGCACGCCGCACCGGTCCCCGGGCTTCGAAACAGCACGAACTCACAGGCCGAGCATCGCTTCCGCAGCCGGCCAAAGATTTCTCGTTCGATCAGGTCCGCGCCGCAGAGCAGGCAGCATCGTGCACGATCGTAGAAGCTCGGACCCAGCGC
>CBESZZ010000638.1:0-2273 GCA_965534055.1 uncultured bacterium
CGATCTGTACGGACGCGTCGCACTCGGTGGGGTCGTCATCGTCGACGCCATTGCCGTCGGCGGAGTCGATTTGGAGCTTGTACATGATGTTCTTCTCCCACACGTGCCCCGACAAGTTGGTGCGCGCACGGCGGACATCGAAGTTGTTGACGTCGCGGTTCCCCGGCATGCCCAAGTCGCTGTCGTTGGCGAAGTAGCTGTACTTCACCTGGACGCGGTTCTTCAGGCGCAGGCGGAAGCGGTCGCCACCATCGAAGGTGACCCCCGATCCCGGCTTGAACGACACTTCGACGCTGTCGAGGATGTTTGAGAGGGTGGTCTTCTTGTCTTCTTCGCCAGGGCCACCAGGGCCTCCGGGTCCGTTTGCCAAGGCGAGAGAGGCTGTGATCGCCGTAGCGAGAACGCCATATCCAAAGGTGTTGGTCATGAGTGGAAACTCCTCCCAGAGGGTTTGCATACCGGTTGCTGACCGACGCGAGAGGGTGCCGCGAAAGCGACACCCGCTGTGGTGACCACCACAGTCGCCCGTCCAGTGAGCCGGAGACTAGGTTTGGTGCTGCGCCGCTCAAGTCTTCCTCAGCGATTTTTTACTTCTCTACCTAACACATGTTAGGGTTCGACTGCTTGTGGAGACTTGCCTGGTCAAGTGACGGATCCCCCGACAACGTCGAAGCTTGAGGCGTGGAGAAGTTGTGCGATTTCTGTGGATGGTTGGTCGACCGCAAAGAAAACCGAGGCGCGATTGCGGTTTTCAGAGCCTCTGCGGGTGAATCCTTGCCTCGGTTCGCGGCGATCTCCGTGGGGCGATCGGGATCGAGCGCCAGGAACTCGGTGGGCCTCAGATTCGTGCCGCTACGGGCCTTTTGCGCCGAGACGGGCAGCTGAAAACGCTCTACGCGCGGCTACCTTGTGCAGTCATGCCGCCCCTCACGCTGCGAACCACCTGTACGCGGGACTGTCCCGACGCGTGCGGCATCCTGGTTTCGCGGGATGCAGCGGGTCACCCAGTTCTCAAGGGTGATCCCGACCACCCGGTGACTCGGGGGTTTCTGTGTTTCCGCACAAGCCGGTTCCCGGACCTGCTCGACCACCCCGACCGGCTCCGCAGTCCGCTGCTGCGCAAGAACGGCGTCCTGATCCCGGTCACGATGGACGAGGCTCTGGACGTTGCCGCGACCCGGCTCGCGGCGATCGTGGGCGAATCGGGTCCGTCGGCCGTGTTTCACTATCGGTCGGGCGGGAGTCTTGGGCTGTTGAAGGGGTATGCGGACCGTTTCTTCGAGGAACTGGGGCCCTGTGCCACCAAGATTGGCGACATCTGCAGCGGTGCGGGTGAAGCGGCTCAGGAGCTGGACCTTGGGGTTTGCGACAGCAACGCTCTCGAAGACCTCCAGCACTCGCGGACAATCCTGCTCTGGGGCAAGAATGCCAAGGTGTCGAACGTGCACCTACTCCCCGTGCTGCAGCGGGCTCAGCGCAATGGCACGCGGTTGGTGCTGATCGATCCCGTGCATCACAAGACGGCGCATGCGGTCGATGAGGTGATTCATCCGGTTCCTGGCCGCGATCCCGAACTTGCGTTTGGGATTGCGCGGCAGCTGTTCGATTCGGGTGCGGTCACTGCAGAGACTCTGGCCGCGTGCGACCACGTCGAGGAGTTCAAGGCACTCGCGATGCGGCGCTCAGTCTCGGAGTGGGCTGATGCTGCTGGCGTCGCCGGGACCACGGTTCGCGCGTTGGCCGAAGCCTTGGCAACCGGTCCGACCGCTATCCTGATCGGCTGGGGTATGCAACGCCGAGCACGGGGTGGTGCGACGGTGCGGTTGTTGGACGCGTTGTCTGCTTTGTCCGGCAACCTGTTTCGTTCGGGCGGTGGTGCGTCGTTCTACTTCGCGCGGCGCAAGCCTTTCGCCGCCGTGAACCGCGGAGTCGAAATTGCTCCGCGCACGATTCGCGAACCGATGTTCGCCGCCGACGTGGCCGCCGCGGTCAACCCGAAGGTTCGCGCGATCTGGGTGACCGCGGGCAATCCGGTCAGCATGCTTCCCGACTCCGCTGCAGTTGCGAAGGTGTTCGAGGAGATGGAGTTCTCCGTCGTGGTGGATCCCTTTCTCACCGACACCGGTCGCCGGGCGTCGCTTGTGCTGCCGTGTCCAACGATGCTGGAAGACGATGATCTGGTGGGGGCCTATGGGCACCATTACCTGGGCGCCGTGCGGCCGGTGATCGAGAAGCTGCCCGGCGTGCTACATGAAGTAGAGCTGCTGCAGGCG
>CBESZZ010000639.1:0-2256 GCA_965534055.1 uncultured bacterium
CGAAGACGACGTTCTGGGGCATGTTCGCGCGCAACGCGGAGTTCAACAACGAGCACCCATTCGATCTACCGCCTCGGTGGCTTGAGCGCGTCATGCGGTTGGATCTCTCTGCTGCGGTCGACTTTGTCTGCACCGTGGACAGCACGGGCGGCAACTCCGGCAGTCCGGTGATCGACCGGAACCGTCGATTGGTCGGGCTGCTGTTCGACGGCAACATCGAGTCATTGGCGAACCAGTTCTTCTTCCGCGAGAACTCCGGTGAGCGTTCGGTGTGTGTTCACCCCGACTCGATCTTGGAATCACTGACCAAGATCTACGACGCACCGCACGTCGCCGACGAACTGCTCGGTCGATGAATTGCGAGTGTCGGCTGTGCGCTGAAACTCACTGCGAAGCAGCCGAAGCATGAACGCAGAGGCAACCGCGTCGTCTGGCTCTCCGTTGTGGCGCTTAGTGGTCCTGGCCGCGGCGGTCGCGTCGTGGCTCACAGTGGCGGCGAGCGTCGCAGGGTGCTTCGGCTCCACGTGGTGGAGGTTCGATCTCGCGGCGCACTTCCGCATGCAGTGGGCGATTGGCCTGGCCATCGGCGCAATCGTCCTGCTGTGCTCGCGGCGCTGGCTCTCCGGAGGCGTTGCGACGGCAGGCTTGCTGCTCAATGTCGGGCTGATTCTTGCAGTCGTCTATCCGGCGCCGTCGGTCGCGAACGGTGCGGCCGCAACACCGTCGCTGCGCTTCGCACTTGCGAACGTGCTCACGAGCAACAGGGACCACGCACTGCTCGCCGCATGGGTGGATGAGGCAAAACCCGCCGCGCTGTTTCTCCAAGAAACGAATCAGCGCTGGCTCGATGCGGTCGCAGAGACTTTGCCGGGGTATCGCTTGATCGCCGCGGTGCCGCGCGAGGACAACTTTGGCATTGCCACGTTCGTCTCGGATGAGGCACCGTTCGAACTGTTGGGGCACCAGGTCATCCAGTTCGACGGCGACCTTCCCGCCATTGAAGTTGTGATTCGACTCAGCGTGCGCAACGGGGACGGCGGCCCTCCGACCACGCGGGACGTTGGAGTTCTCAGCCTGCACACGCTGCCGCCGTTTCGGGCGAAGTGGTCAGAAACTCGCAGCGCGATGCTCGAGCAAGCGGCCACATGGGTGGAGCAACATCGCGCCGCGGGCCGGGAAGCGGTTGTCATCGGCGATCTCAATGCGACGCCCTGGTCCTTTGCGTTCCGTCGTCTCGAAGCCGAAACCGGCATGTTGAATAGCCAACGAGGTCACGGGATCCAACCGAGCTGGTCCGCGAAGCGGCCGTGGTTCATGCGGATCCCGATCGACCACTGTCTGCACAGCACCGGAATCACCACGCTGCAGCGGGAGTTGGGGCCGAACATCGGTTCAGACCACCTCCCCGTGTTTGTCGAACTCGCATTGCTGGCACCGGAGACGGGGTCCTAGAGCCCTCAACCGCTACCCTGATTGGCTGCCCGATCTCGTTTGCATCCGTGACTCTTTCTCAGCAGTGGACTCGTCTCGACGTTCTCAACCACCTTGCAAGACATGAAAGCATCCGAACAAAACGCATCTGATCCGCAAGCCGCCGTGACCCGACGCGCCCTACTGGGGGCCGGGTTGGCCGCGCCCTTGCTTGCTCCATCCCTCGCTGCCGCCGCTGCGCAGCCCCGAGCGGACCTTCAGGCGCCGTCGAGAGCCGCGAAGAAGCCGTTGCGTCTGCTCATTCTCGGGGGCACCGGCTTCCTCGGTCCCGCCGTCGTCGACGAAGCGCTACGTCGTGGTCACGAGATGACGCTGTTCAACCGCGGCAAGACGGCGCCCAAGATGTACGAGAAGCTGACGCAGCTTCGCGGCGACCGGGAAAAGGGCGAGCTCGATGCCTTGAAGGGCGTGGAGTGTGACGCGGTGATCGATACGTCCGGCTACGTTCCGGGCCACGTGAGCGACGCGGCGGAGATCTTGAAGAGCACGGCGAAGACCTACTGCTTCGTTTCGTCGATCTCCGTCTACCCACAGTTTGGTGAGAGCAACGAAACCATCGACGAGACGGCGAAGCTCGCAGAGGTCGACGACGAGTTCGTCGAGAAGACCACGACGATCCGTGGCTCGATGCCGCACTACGGCGCAATGAAAGCGCGCTGTGAGAAAGCGGCCGAAGCCGCCATGCCGGGCAAGACGTTCAACGTGCGTCCAGGACTGATCGTCGGTCCGCGCGACAAGACCGACCGCTTCACCTGGTGGCCGTCC
>CBESZZ010000640.1:0-2231 GCA_965534055.1 uncultured bacterium
GTCTGCGTTCGACCAGCCCAGCAGACGTGCAGCCTCGCCCGGATGCGGGGTCAGCACCCGCGGGGCGGAGCTCGCCAGGGCCTCGGGCCGGCCCGCAAAGGCGTTGAGCCCATCGGCATCGACCACGACGGGCTTGCCTTCAACTTGAGCCATCAGCCACCGCACCAGGATTTCGGTTTCCGCGTCGCGTCCGAGACCCGGGCCGATCACCACTGCGTCCACATCACCCAGCAATGCCGGTCCGGCTTGAGCCGTCAGTCTGTCGAACTCTTTTGCCGTCGTCGCAGGGCGGGGCACTGAAGTCGCGCTAGGCACAGCGACCGCGAGCGAGTCCTGACACGGCTCAGGCACGCACGCACGAACCAATCCCGCGCCTCCGCGCAGCGCACCTCGAACGCACAGGATCGCGGCTCCGAGCATTCCTCGCTGCCCCGCGATCACCAGCACGGTGCCAAACGTGCCCTTGTGACCGGCGAGATCGCGGTTGGGTAGCTGGGGGACGTCGCGAATTTCTTGCATGAGTGCTCTCCGCGCAGAACGTAGCGCGCTCTGGTTGCGTTCAGTCGATTGAAGAGCCCTCGACCGCCTCCGGCGTTGTTGCCGGACCACTCGCTCCATCTTTGGGTGCGGAACTCGAGACGCCGCGCGCATCAAGGAACTCCGGTAGCCGCTGGATCGCCATGCGGCACTCGGGGCTCAGCCGGACTTCGCCGACCGTTTCCTTGCAAGTGTTGCCGATCATCGGCGCCGCGAACCGCTGCAGCGCCTCGGAACGCGAACCCCGCAGAACACCAAGCCGCTCCAACACGGCGACGATCACCGGGAACGTCCCGCGCTCCGCGCCATCGCCAACCTTCACCGCGATCCCAAGTGGTGGCCGCGAACCTTCGCCACGCACGCCCACAACGTAGACACCCTCGGCGCCGTTTTTCGGAAAGACCATTCCGGGAGCGCTGTTCACCAACGCGGCACAGAATCGACGCGCACCCGACAACAGCACCGGCTGCTCGGAAACCGCAGCCTGAATTTCGCGGCACGAGGCGGCGCCAAGATCGCTGCATTCCGGATCGCCAGCCGCAGCGTAGCGAGCGAACATCGCCGCCATGGATTGCAGCGGTAGCCAGTAGGACGGCGCGCCGCAGCCGTCCGTGCCCACCCACAGCCGCGCGCGATCGACCTGCGCGTAGTTCGCAACCACCGCGGCAATCGCCCGCTGACAAGCTCCATCGACGTCGAGGTAACTCTCCGGAGGGGCACCCAATGCCTGCTGATGCAGCAGGAACCCAGCGTGCTTGCCCGAACAGTTGTTGTGCAACCGAGTCGCGGGACGCCCTTGGCGCAGCAGCTCGAGCCGTGAATCTCGGTCAAAGGGTTGGTGCGGACCGCACCGCAGATCGTTGACGGTGAATCCACCGCGCGCCAGCAGCCGCTCAACCACTCGCTCGTGCTGCGGTGTGCCGTCGTGGCTCGCCACCATCACCGCGAGTTCTTGCCGATCGAACAAATGTGCGCCGCGGTCGATGAGCGGGAGCGCTTGAAACGCCTTGATCGCGGATCGGGCATACGTGGGCGCCGCGGGCTCACCAAACGAGAGCCAAGTCTCGCCACTGGACGTGGGCTGTTCTGCGGCAATCACGGCGAGGCTACCCAGGTGGACAGACTCGACCCTGCCGGTCCGGGTCACTTCAGTCAGGGGGGCGGGGGAAGGCATGTCGATGCGGCAGCATAGCGACTAAGCTTCGGCCCGGTTCGCCCCCCTCTTCCCGCATCAGCCGCAGCATGCAAGACTGCATCGAAGTCCAACTGTCCCGCGTGGTCATCCAGTACAAGCGCGAAGACCAGTTCGTACACTTGTCGGAGAAGAACGGCTCCCGGACGTTCCCGATCGTGATCGGATTCCACGAGGTCGAAGAGATCCAACGCAAGCTCCGCAAGAAGGAGAGCGTCCGGCCGATGACGCACGATCTGGTCGGCCGAGTCTTGGCCGCGGTGGGCTACCGCCTCGATCGGATCGTGATCAGCGAGCTCCGGGACCACACCTTCTATGCCAACCTCGTGTTGGTTCAAGACACGGCGGATCCCGACGACGAAACCGCGAAGACCGAGTCCGTGGATTGCCGCCCGTCGGACGCCATCGCGCTCGCGGTGCAAACCGGAGCTCGCATCTTCGTCGCCCGCGCGGTGATGGATGCGGTGGCGCTCGCATCCGACGCGACGGGCTGAGATCAGCC
>CBESZZ010000641.1:0-2195 GCA_965534055.1 uncultured bacterium
GAAGCTCTCGGTCCCTAGAGCCCAAACCTCAGCTCTAGCCCCGGCGAGAACGCGATGCCCTGAGTCGCCGTGGGGTCGAGTTGAAGCACCTGCAGGTACCACGAAGTTCCACACAGGATCGGCGGTACCGACAACGATCTGGTCGTACCAGCACTCGGAAGCTGGAACCCAACCTGCACCGACGGGCCACCTACAAGCAAGGAACCTCCGAACGACGTAGGCATGGTCAGCATGCTTTCGCCAAGCAAGATGCAGCCGGCCGTCAACGTGTTGGACGAGTTGCCGATTGTGACCGTCGCGGTTTGGCCGACCGTCGGCACCGTGCCCGTCAACGTTGGAACGCCCTGCGTGCCCGCCCAACCCGCGCCGAAGTTCTGCGCCCGTGCCATCACCGAACAACCCGCTCCGGAGAGCGGCGCGACGTCGTCGAGGTTGGTATCCAGAGCCGGTGCGGCTGCGAAGTCCGGCATGCCCACCAAGCGTGACTGGCGAATATCCAAGAAGACCAGTTCGCCCATTCTGGTGTTCCCGCCATTGACGGCAGCGAAGATCAAGCCTGCACCGTTTGAGGTGCCCTGGTCGATGTTTGCCAGCACCCCGGAGAGGCCGGGAAGAGTGCGGATGTCGAGGCGAGAGACGATGGTCGACTGGATCGGGTCGGGATCAA
This sequence comes from uncultured bacterium, assembly GCA_965534055.1. Lineage (GTDB taxonomy): Bacteria > Planctomycetota > UBA1135 > UBA1135 > UBA2386 > CBESZZ01. Next base: position 668 of record CBESZZ010000641.1, read on the forward strand.
TCTGGGTGATGAACTTGTTGCCGAAGGCGATGACATGTCCCGTGTAGCTGTCGTAGGTCACTCCATGGAAACCGTCCATGTTGGTGAAGTGCGGGACGACGGTGAAGGTGGTGAGATCGATGAAGCCGAATGAACCGCCGGCACCGCTGGTTCCACTGCTGGTGTAGAAAGCACCGACCGGTGTGAACGCTAGTTGGGTGATACGCTCGCTCGCGGCGATGCGGTGGGTGATCGGAGTGCCGGGCAGCGGCGTGAGTGGAATCTCAAACAAGAGATTGCCTGGCTGCGCGGAGCTCCAAACTCGCGTGCCGTCGGGATCGAGGGTGGCGTGAAAGAGGCCGTTGCCAGGCGCTAGGCCTGAGCAACCCAGGGTCGCGCCGGTGCTCAGGTCCACTTCGCAAAGCCGGCGGTTAGACTGTCCAGCAACGAGGACGGTTCCTCGAGGGGAGAACACCAGGCCATCGGCGTTTATGCCCAACGCAATTCCAACCGGAGTGCCGAGGGTTAGCGACTGGCCATCGTAAGTAACGGCCACGCGCTTGATCCGGAACGCGTCGCCTGCGTTGGCTGCGTAGCGCGAATAGATGAGGTCACCAGCGAACACTTGTGCCTGCGCTTGGGGCGCGAAACCAGCGAATGCGGTGATGAGGAAGGCGAGGAAGGACAGCGAGTGGGGGAGCCGAATCATGGTGCGGTTGCTATGGGGTTCGAGGCAACGGGCATGCGCCACTCCGTGGGGTCTGCATGTCCATGACTGGGAAGCGTCGTCGAGGGCTGTAGCTGTCGGAGAATCGGAAATTTCTTCACGGAGCCGACTCGCGAAAGAGAGCGTTGGTTCTTGCCCAATGAATCCCAATGGATGGCGAGCTCTCCATGGATTGGTGATTCCAGTAACGCGCGGTTTCTTCGCTCGGCCGAGGTGGAGCGCGTGGCCAGCAAGCGCATGGCTGCGGTGACCAGCGAGATTCGTTGAGGGAATGGTGCCTGGGACTTCTTGCCCAAAATCCGCATCCATGGCTTACCTCCGGGGCACGGCTTGATGAGTCCAGAACAGCCGAGTGGACGGTGAAAGTTCGGTTTCCCAGCGAACCGCGCTCTAGGAAGGAGAGGGCTCAACGCGGGTCCTCCCCACTCATCTGATTTCCTCCTGGAGGACCAAATGCTCTCCCTTCCATCTCTCGTATGCGCGGCTGCCCTGTGTGCGGTTGCTTCACCGCCGCACGCCCCGTGGTCTGCACCGCCAACGACAGTGCCGCCGTTGTTCTTCTCTGAGATCGTGGCCAAGTCCCACGTGATCGTGACGGCTACCGTGACTGCTAGCGAATCACGCTACGAAAACGACAAGAAGACCATTCGTACTTATGTCACCCTCGGCAACTTGATGTTCGCCAAGGGGCCGCGCAGTGCAACGCTTGAGCTTCGCTTTGAGGGCGGACAGATCGGCGAGGATCGGCTCGAGATTGCGGACATGCCCAAGCTCGAGGTGGGTAAGCGCTACATGCTCTATGTGGACGGCACCAGGGACGTT
>CBESZZ010000642.1:0-2192 GCA_965534055.1 uncultured bacterium
CAAGAGTGGTCCGCAGTCAGTTCGATCGTCTGTCGATCGACCGAAGCGCAGTGCGCTGGTTCGCCTCGACGGACTCCACGTGCTCTTGGCCGAAGATGGTGAAGACAACCAACGCCTGATTACCACGATCTTAAGTCGCGCAGGCGCGACGGTGGAGATCGCTGCGAACGGTGCTGTCGGGGTCGAGATCGCACAGCGGTCGTTGGAGAACGGCCCAGCATTCGACGTCGTCTTGATGGATGTTCAGATGCCAGAGATGGATGGAATTGAGGCGACTCGCATTCTCCGCGAAGCGAACTACACCGTGCCCATCATCGCTGTGACTGCTAGCGCAATGCAGGGCGACCGCGAGCGCTTGTTGAGCCTGGGGTTCGACGACTACGCGCAGAAGCCAGTCCAGCTGCGCATTCTCTTGCAGACGATTGCTCGCGTGGTTGGCGCGTCCAAGTCATCCACGGACACCGCGGACACCGCGAAGATCACGGACCTGGTCTGATCCGGACCGGTCCGGCGACGCGGGGATTTCATTTCGCTCGAGTTGCAGGCTTCACCACATGGTGGCTGACCGCATAGTGCGGTGATGGAAACGGAAGCATCCGAGTTCGTGAGTCCGCAGCGCACGGCGGATCTTGTGCTGAAGGGTGGAGTGACCAGTGGCGTGGTCTACCCACTCGCCATCTGTGAGATGGCAAAGACCTACGCGCTTGCGAGCGTGGCGGGAACATCGGCAGGCGCGATCGGTGCGGGTTTCGCAGCGGCGGCCGAATACCGCAGGCGTCAGGGTGATGGCGGCGGTTTCGTTGAGTTGGCTGGGATCCCCGCTTGGTTGGGAGAAGACGGCCGCATGCTGCAGCTGTTTCGTCCCGACACCGAAACGAAAGCGCTGTTCTCGACCGTGACGGCGGCTGCCCGTCCAGGCGGCGGCGCAATTGCGGCGGTTCGCACGGCGTTGAGCTCGTGTCCGTTGGTCGCCCTCTTCGGAGTCCTACCCGGCGTTCTGTTGGTGAGCGGTTGTCTCATCGCCTGGTCGGATGCATCGAGTCAGCTAAATTGGCTTGGCTGGATTTGCCTGCTCGCGCTTGGAGTCGTGGTCGTCCTCGTCGGGCTGGTGATCGCGGTCGTGCTGCAGTTGAAGAGTCAGCTGCAAGGGTTGCGCGAGAACTGCATGGGACTTTGCTCGGGCATGCAGCAACCGCCGAGGGGCGAAGCGCCGTCGCTCTCAAATTGGCTACACGACCGCTTGCAGAGCCTCTCCGGTCTGCCGGCGGAGAAGCCGCTGACGTTCGGTGATCTATGGGGGGCGCCGCCGCCGCGCGATGGGGAAGGCAACCCGTTGCCCCACGGCGAGCGGTCCATTCAGTTTGAGTCCGTCACGACGAATCTCACGCAGGGGCAACCTCATCGTCTGCCCTTTGTTGAGTCGACGTTCTACTTCGATCCTGAAGAGCTTGAGCAGCTCTTCCCCAAGGACGTTGTTGCGTGGATGGTCGAACACGCAAGGAAGCAGCAGAAGCCGTGCTGCACGAAAGGGAAGTGCGTGGACGTTTACTCACGCGCTGCGGGTGGCGGTGTCGGCAAGAAGTTGTGTCGGCTGCCGATTACCGAAGACTTGCCCGTTCTGCTCGCGGTGCGCATGAGCTTGAGCTTTCCGCTGCTGTTGAGCGCGGTGCCGCTTCACGCGGTGCACTACGGACGCCAACCAAAAAAGGACTGGTGCAAGGAAGGGCACCGCATTGCTGATCGATGTTGGTTCTCCGATGGCGGCATCACCAGCAACTTCCCGATTCACTTCTTCGATCAGCTGGTTCCGAGATGGCCGACGTTTGGCATCAACTTGGCTTCGTTTCCTTGGGGCCAGAACGTGGATGCTGACTCGCCCGAGGAACAGAAGGTGTTCTTGCCCAGCACCAACAACCAATCGACGCGGCCAACCTGGATCGAACTCGAGACCGATGGTCGTGCACCGACGATTGGCGCGTTTCTATCGGCCATCCTTGGGGCCATGCAGAACTGGTATGACGCTTCGTTCCTGCAGCTTCCCGGCTATCGAACGCGCGTGGCTTCGGTGTTTCAGAGTGACTCCGAAGGCGGCCTCAACCTCAACATGGGCAAGGAGCCTGTGCGTCTGCTCGCAGCACGCGGGCAGCTCGCGGGCGAAGCTTTGGTGAAACAGTTCACGACGCCGGCCAGCG
>CBESZZ010000643.1:0-2135 GCA_965534055.1 uncultured bacterium
CCTGGAAGCACCTGTCTGACGACCTGAAAAATCGGCCGCCTTTCGTGGTTCTCGATGCCAGAACAGCCAGCCCGTTGAGGCATGGCGGCTCCGGTGACCGCACCGAAAGACCAAGCAATCTGGCCCGGGCGATTGCCAGGGCGAGACCAAAAATCGAAACGGTGGACCCGCGGAGTGTTCCGCTTGACCATGTCCACTGAACCGACTGTCCCTATTTCCCCAAAAACCACGCCTTCGCGCAACCCAGCGTTTCGATCATGCCCATCGAGGTCATCAATCCAGCCACTGGCGAGACCATCCGAACCTACGAGCCTCACACCGACGCGGACATCGAGTCCACGCTCCAGAAGGCCGCGGATGCGTTTGACTCGTGGCGCCAGACCACGTTTGCCCAACGCTCCGCCGTTCTCCACAAGGCCGCTTCTCAGCTGCGGAAGCGGGCCGCAAGTGACGCGATCATGATGGCCCAGGAGATGGGCAAGCCGGTGACCGGCGGCCGCTCTGAGTCCGACAAATGCGCCTGGGTGTGCGAATTCTACGCCGAGAACGCCGAAGCCTTCCTCGACGAAGAGCCGGTCGAGACCGACGCGTCGGCGTCGTTCGTGACCTACCAGCCGCTCGGTCCGGTGTTGGCAGTCATGCCGTGGAACTATCCCTACTGGCAAGTTTTCCGCTTCGCGGCTCCCGCGCTGATGGCTGGCAACGTCGGCATTCTGAAGCACGCGGCGAACGTCCCCGGCTGCGCCGAGGCCATCGAAGAAATCTTTCTTTCCGCCGGGCTTCCTGAGGGGTGCTTCCAGAATCTGCTGGTGGGCAGCGAGAAGGTCGCCGGGATCATCGCGGATGAGCGCGTGGTTGCGACGACGTTGACGGGAAGTACGGGCGCAGGTCGCGCGGTCGCCAAGAAGTCCGGCGAGTGCTTGAAGAAGACCGTGCTCGAGCTGGGCGGCAGCGACCCCTACCTCGTGCTGCGCGATGCGGACATTCCGCTGGCCGCCGAGAAATGTGCGCAAAGCCGGATGATCAACGGCGGTCAAAGCTGCATCGCCGCGAAGCGCTTCTTCGTCGAAGAACCGGTGCTCGAAGAGTTCACCGATGCGTTCGTGAAGTGCATCCAGGACATGAAGGTTGGCGATCCGATGGATCCCGACACCAAGATCGGGCCGATGGCGCGCGCGGACCTCCGCGACGAGATCCACGAGCAGGTCACGAAGTCCGTGAAGAACGGCGGCAAACTCGCGCTCGGTGGCGAGAAGCCTGACGGCCCGGGTGCGTTTTACCCGCCCACAGTGGTCACGCACGTCGGCAAGGGCATGCCTGTGCACGACGAAGAGACGTTCGGTCCCGTCGCCGCGGTGCGTGGTGTCGCCAGCGAAGAAGAGGCGATCGCCGCGGCGAACGACACGGTGTTCGGTCTGGGAGCCGCGATCTTCACCAGCGACGTGGACAAGGGACGGCACATCGCCAAGCACCGGCTGCACGCCGGCGCGTGCTTCGTGAACTCGTTCGTGAAGTCTGACCCGCGCCTGCCGTTCGGCGGCATCAAGGAGTCCGGTTACGGCCGTGAGCTTGGTCCGTTTGGGATTCGCGAGTTCACGAACATCAAGGCCGTGTGGGTCGATTGACCGTCCCCGCGCAGCGCACCCAACGATCGAGTCGCGACCCGCAATGACGGCGATCGCCACACGGCATGCGTTTCAGGTCACCACGTCGGCGACTGATGCCGCGGGTGGGTTGGAGGTCCGCCTAGACGGCAGGGTTTCCAGTTTGGATGCCGGCCGGCTTTGGCAGGAGTTGGTAGACGCGCTGCCGATGGATGGCACGAACGTCACCTTCGATCTGTCTGGGCTAAGGACGTTGGATGGCGCGGCCGCCGCGGTGCTCCAGGCGCTATGTGGGCGGGTGCGCGTGGCGGGAGGAACCTCGCGATACGTCGGCAGTCGTGCGGAGATCGAACGCGTACTTTCACTCTACGGTTGTCCGACAGCGGCATCCGCACCCAAGGAAGCGCCGCGGGGCGAAGGACTGCTCGAGCACCTTGGCCGCGCGACGTTCGACTTCTTCCGCGAGTTGCGCGAGACCCTCTCGTTCATCGGGGAACTCTTTGTCTACCTGGGCCGCGCAATCCGAGCGCC
>CBESZZ010000644.1:0-2084 GCA_965534055.1 uncultured bacterium
TCTATCGTCCTACAGACCGGCGGGAATTCAGGTCGGATCCACTTCGCAAACCGACCGTCGCAATTCTCAACAGTCGATGGGCCTATTGCCCGGTCGGCAGCAACGCGAACCACCCAATCCTGGCGGCACGAAGAGCTGCGCGACAGGCCTGCGTCACCTCCGCATCGGTGACGTCATCGATACCGGGCGATGCCAACAGACCGCGGTAACCAGCCCGTGCCAAGGACCCAGCTCTTGCTTCGAAGCCAGCAGGTGCACGTTGCAAACTCTCGCAAATCGCATCCGAAAACGGCGGCGGCTGCAGTCTCGCCACCCACGCCTTCCGCGCGCTGGTCAACGCAGCGTCCGGAATGCCATGTTCTGCGACATCGTCGAGCAGTTCTTGGATTTCGCGTCGCACATTGTCCAGCGAGGACCCGTTGACGCCTCGACGGTTGATGCACGCAACGGCATCTCCCCGCAATGGATCGAAAGCAAGGAACGGGAATCGCGCGTTGACCTCCTGACCACGATAGGTCTCAAACCGCCGCGAGATCGCCCCACGCAACGCCGTCATAGCCAGGACATCGGACCAACCATCCGGGTTGCTCAGCCGAACCGCCGCTGTCACAAACGGTCCGTCGACGCGGTCGTGCGACGCCACCGGTTCCCAGGTGTCGTGCGTAGTCTGCGCCGGGCTGTGCGCGACACGGGAGCTCGCATCGACGGCAAGGTTTCTGCCGGACGCCAACCGCTCCAGACAAGCGAACACAGCCGCCGTGTCGAAGTCCCCCAGGACAACCAGCCAGGCATCGTGCGGAGTGGCCATGGCCCGCAATCCGCTGCTCAAGTCCTGACCGCCAAGCGCCGCCATGCGCACTGGGTCACCGCGCCAAGCGCTGCCAGATGGTTGATCCGGAGCCAAGGCTGCATGCGCCCGCACTTCGAGCATCGGACCGGGATAGACGTTCAGTTCGTCGTCGGCAGCCAAGCGCGCCCGCCCGATCGCCATCGCGCTTTCATCCTCGGTCAACCCGGTTGGGTTGACCGCTTCATGATCGAATTGCCCCGCGAAAAGGTGCTCCAAGCGCGCCATCACGTGCGCCGTCGTGGAGCGCGGATGCAGCCCAGTGATCACCACCGCATCGGGGCCAAGCTCGAACCGCCACGCCGCACGACGCGATTCGGTTTTCCATTGTTCACGCAGTGCCGAGACCGTGGCGCGTGCACGGCCCGGCAACGTGATCGGATCGGTTGAACCACCGCCACCGAGTACCAGCGCCACACCGAACTGACCGGAGCCCGCCTGAGGGACGGCACAATGGGTCAGGCCGTTCGTGAGCCGACTAAAAGGAGCAGGCGGCGCTGCCGGCTCCTGCGCTGACAGCGTGGCGCAAAGCGTGAGCAGTGCCGCATGCGGTCGCCGTGAGGCGCAGAGGAATCGAATCATGACGGGCCTAGAGCCGAGACAGAAGTGGGACGGTCCGCCAGTCGGAAGCGGCCATCGACGAACGTGAAGGATGGCACATCCAGATGATGCACCAAATCTTGATCGTGGGTGATCAGCCAAAGTGCGACGCCAACCTCCCGCTGAACAGTGAAGAGCAAATCCAGAACCCGAGCAGCTGTGGCCCGATCCAAGGAGCTGGTTGGCTCATCGCAAATCAAAACCGCGGGGTTCACGCTAAGCGCGCGAAGCAGTGCGGCGCGCCGCGTCTCACCGACAGACAGTCGCGCCACGTCGCGATCAAGCAACGCAGCATCCAGCCCAAGCAGCTTGGCGTGGGCCAAGAGATCGAATTGCGGCGTTCTGATCTCGTTCACGAGAGTCCGCACCGACAAGCCCGGCGTCATGGAGCTTCGCGCATCTTGCCATAGCAGCTGCACCGAACGCTGGCCAGCCGGCCGATGAACAGTCCCAACTCTCGCTCGATCAAGCCCCACGAGCTGGCGTGCAAGCGTGGTCTTGCCGATACCAGAGGGTCCAGTCAGCGTGACGATGTCGCCTCGGTGCAGGGTGACGTCCACGTCGTGAAAAAGCGGCGGCGACGCCAACCCTTCGGCTTTCAGGACGACGGGCCGATCATCGCTTTGTGAGGGCCTTG
>CBESZZ010000645.1:0-2012 GCA_965534055.1 uncultured bacterium
GAGAAACTTCGACGCGAACTCGTCGCTGACAGCCCTGATGGTTCACCACGCGATGAACCCGAAGGGCCGTCTACTTAGCAATTCAGGGCTTTGTCCGGCGGCTAGAGATCCAACGAGTTGGTCAACTTGGCCACTTCGGGCGCGGAGCCTGGCACCAGCAGCGTCGCTGCCTGGAACGTCGTAGCCCCGCCGAAGTTCGGACAGTTTGGAAGCCAGTTGATCCGGCCGTTGGCATCGTGCACCGCAATTCCAACCGTGAGCGCCGGTAACCCCACGCATAGACGGCCCACGAGCAGCGGATCAAACGTCCCTGTCGAACTGCCAAACGAGGCGAGCAGAACCGCCGGGCGACCTGCCTCCCCTAGCGAAACCAGCTCGCCCGCCGCATTGCAATGCAGCGGCGCACGAACGTTCAGCACCTGGGTGCCAGCCACCCCGGCGGAGTCGTAAGAGAAGATGTTGTTCAAGAAGATGGTTCTCCTCGAGGTCATCAGGCGCTGACTCCCTGCCACGCTGCACGTGGACAAGAGACTCGCAGATCCGATGTCCGGGCCCAGCTGCACCGCCGAGTTTCCGCACCGCAGCGCGAACTCGGTCATCTGCACTTCACCGCCCGCGGCGAAGCTCACGGAGTTGTCACCCAGCAACAGCATTGCGGGTGTCGTCGAATCAGGCACACATGTAGCGGAGATCTGAAAGTCTCCAGTACTCACGCCAAAGCCCGACACTTCGACGCGATATAGCCCCCCCGGCAACACGACTTCGATCCGCGAGTAGAGCGACCCAGCATTGTCGTCCATCCGAATAATCGGCACGCGGAAGAAGTCCGTGATGGTGATGACGGTGTCGCCTATCGAGTTCGTAGAGTTCGGATCAGGCCCCGTGGTAATGACGACACGATCGTTGCTAAAGAACCCACCGGTATCCATGTCGAAGAACACGTTCCCGCCCGCGGTCGCAACCGTGCTTGTCAGGGTGCCGGCGGCGCAGATGTCCAACCGAGGCACGGCGGTCTCCGTGCACGAAATGATGAACCCTCCGGTTCCCACGCCGCCCAAATCCACGACTTCGATGTACCAAGACAAACCGTTTGGCTCAAACACAAAGCCGGGATCCAGAGGATTGCTACTCAGTGCACGCGAGTCGTCATCGTTGCCGTAGGAGCGGACGCCCGCGGGATCAATCACGACAATCCCGAGGTCCGCTGCGGGATCGCTCGCGACCACTCGGAGATCGACGGCGGTTGAAGCTGCCGGATTGAAGAAGAAGACCGTGGAGCCAACCGTGCCTGCCGTCGGCGCACCCGTGCACGTCAACCGAGTCGTTGGGTTCTCGACGATCGCAAGGTCATAGTCGCCTCCAGTGTTCCCGCTGAACTTGTCGACCACAACGAAGTAGTTGCCGGCGGGCAGATAGAGCGAGATCTCCGACAAGAGCGTGCCGTTCGCGTCGTCGTTGCTGGCGATCACCGAACCACAGACGTCACGAACTTCCAGAATCGAATCCACGATGGGCTGCGTGCTGCCGACCGTTGCATCCACCCGGAAGCACACGTAGCTGCCGGCCGTGGCAGCCCAAAGGAACGTGTCGAGGTCTTCGGCAAGAGCGTTGGTGCCGCAGGCCTGCACGGTTCCCGTCCCCAGATCGGTCGCCGTATCCAGTAGGTCATTGGACTCGGATTCGAGCATGCCGGCGCTACGCGGACGCAACCATGGGCCACGCGGCGTGGTGAACATGGACGCGGGCCCCAAGGCACCTACCTTGCTGTTTGCCGCACTGCGCGCAGCGGCTTTGACCGCAAGCGCGCGTCGCGTCGCCCCTGCGTCGCCTGCTGTGATCGCTGAAGACTCCGCGTTCGACGGTGTTTGATTGCGCACACCGTCTGCAGGTGCAGAATCGCGCGATACCGACTGCGCACCGAGCGCGTGAAATGCAGAGAGACAAAGCGCGAGCAGACCGCTGGCGCAGATGGTTTTAGAGATTCCCATAACGAAACGTGGCGCCGAACTCTG
>CBESZZ010000646.1:0-2011 GCA_965534055.1 uncultured bacterium
CAGCCCGAGTTCGACCGGAACGATTTGGGCGCGTTCGTTCAGGGGCGCACCCCCGCACCCTCGCAACTCGTGGACCACGACGGCGACGGCATCGCGGATGAACTGCGTGTGCTCGTAAGACCCTACGACCTGCCAGATGCGGTGGCGGGTAGCCAGCGAATCGTGACGATCTACGGGCCACGGCGCCCCGACGACGAGCCCGCGCTGTTCACCGCAGGCGGCACCCCCACCGTCACGTTGACGTGGCCGTGGGACTCCGCCTACCGCTGAGCCTCAGAGCATCATCGGGTCGCGCAACGCAGCCGCGGTGGCTTCGTCCTGAAGCTTGCCAACCAAGGCCAGCGCGAACTCGAAGGCTGTGCCCGGCCCACGACTGGTGAGCAGCGGACCATCGCTCACGACGGGCTCGTTCACATAGTCACCGTGTGGCGCGATTTCATCGCGAACCGACGGATGCGACGTGACCCTTTGGCCGGCAAGAACGCCATGCTTCACCAACGCAATCGGTGCAGCACAGATCGCCGCGACGAAACGCCCGGCGGCAAGCTGGTTTTTCAGCAGGTCGCCGACACGCACGTCGTCAGCCAAGGCGCGCGCACCCCCCAACCCACCGGGGAGCACAACCGCATCCCAAGCCGCGTCCAGGTCCTCGGCATGCAATGCCCGATCCGGAAGGATCGCCACGTCACGGCTGCAGCGCACGGTCGCCGCGTCGCCAGCAGCGAGCCCTGCGACGACGACATCGACTCCGCCACGACGCAGCACGTCGACGGTGATGACAACTTCCATTTCCTCCGCGCCCGCCGCGAGCAGAACCAACGCCTTCGGATTCGCGCTCACGTCGCGTTCCTTGTCTTGCCGTCTTCCCCGCAAAGCGTGGCCGGATCGAGCAAGCGAGTGAGCGTCGCGTCATCGAGTGACGTCTCCTCCTTCGCCACCTCTTTGACCGTGCGACCAGATACAGCAGCAGCTTTCGCGATTTTCGCGGCAGCTTCGTAGCCGATCTCGGAGTTCAAAGCGGTGACGAGGATCGGGTTGCGCTCGAGGTTAGCTTCCGCGGCGTCCGTGATCTCGATGCCGCTGAGGCACTTCTCGCGGAACATGCGGCAACCGTTGGCGAGAACTTCGACGGACTCGCAGGCGTTGCGCCCCATGAACGGCAACATCGTGTTGAGCTCGAACTGCCCCTGGCTGTTGCCGAAGGTCACCGCAACATCGTTGGCGAACACCTGCCCGCAGAGCATCAGCACGGACTCGCAAATCACCGGATTGACCTTGGCCGGCATGATTGAACTACCCGGCTGCACCGCGGGAATTCGCGCTTCGCCCAAGCCACACAGTGGGCCCGAAGCCATCCAGCGAACATCGTTGGCGATCTTGTAGAACGCGGACGCGAACGTCTTCAGCGTTCCGCTGGCGAAGACCACCGCATCGAGACTCGACTGCGCTTGGAAGTGCGCATCGGTCTCGCGAACCGGCAAGCCGTGGGTCGTTGCGATGACCTCACAGACCGCCGAAGCAAAACCCTCGGTCGCGTTGACCCCGGTGCCGACGGCCGTGCCACCAAGCGGCAATGCACACAGGCCGTCCTCCGCCAGCAGCAGACGCTCCGCTGCCTTCTCGACTTGGTGGGCGTAACCGCGGAACACCTGGCCGTAGCGAATCGGCATCGCATCCATCAGGTGCGTGCGGCCCGTCTTGACCTTGTCAAAGGTGCGATCCGCCAGGTCATGAAGGCATTCTGCGAGTGCGCTGAGTTCTGGAAGTAGATCCTCACGAATCCCGGCAACCAAAGCGACGTGCACCGCACTGGGGAAGATGTCGTTGCTCGACTGTCCCATGTTCACGTGATCGTTGGGGTGCACCGCGTTGCCCATGATCTCGCTGGCACGGTGGGCGATCACCTCGTTGGAATTCATGTTCGATGACGTGCCGCTGCCGGTCTGAAACACGTCGACGACAAACTCGCCGTTGTGCTTGCCCGCGATCACTTCGCTGGCCGCGCGGTCGA
>CBESZZ010000647.1:0-1981 GCA_965534055.1 uncultured bacterium
ACTCCGTGCGCCTCTACGACTGCAACTTTCAGAACGCGGCGATCGCCTACAGCAACGTGGTCATGGAGAACTGCTCCTTGGTCGCACCGTTCCCAAACCCCGGCATGTGGGCGGACTTTTCAAATGTGACCCTTTCGCGATGCCTGGTCATCGGCGGCAGGGCCGGCTCCACCTTTCCTGGTCGTCCAGGGATTCAAAGCCAGGCAACCGACTTCTTCGTCACCGGCCTGGACGCAACGCATCAAATTGCGGTCGGCCCTGGCTCAGTGGGGCCTGGCCAAACCTCTCACGCGATTGCGGGGAGAGGCACTCTCACCATCGATCCAGTCGTTGTTCTGCGGGGCTACGGCACGAGCGCACCCGTGGACCCAATGTTCTTGGTTACGCGAACCGAGCTACCGGTTCTGCGCACGGCAGGCGCGGCCTTGGGGAGCGTCGCGACAGTCGAACTGTCGGGCACAGCGAACCAGACCTACCTGCTCGCACTCGGCGCGCCCGCCGCCCCCACACGCGTGGTTGGCCTGGTCGGCAGCCTTTGGCTTCAAGGGCCATCGCTGGCGGTATTCGGCGCTCTCGACGGAGCTGGGGACGCGGCGAATCTGTTTCCCATCCCCAATCTAAATGCGCTTTCGGGTGTGCACGTGAGCTTTCAAGCGATCACCACCGAGCCAGGCCAAGACCTGCGGTTCTCCAATCCCGCGGCGTTCGTCTTGCGACGTTGATCGCGGAACCCAGCGCTATCGCCTAGTTCGCGGAGCCGTCGCTTCCGGGAAGTGCCGCGACTCGCAGCTCAACCCGCTTGATCTCTCGAAGCAACGCGTTGCGCGTCAAGTTCAACCAGTGAAGCAAAATACCAATCCCTACCGCGCTCACGGACGCGACGAAGCAGGCCGCCCACAGGATCTGCCCTCGAGACGTTTCAGCCTGCAACATCATGACCACGGCAACCGTGCCGAACACGGCGAACGCCACCAACTTTAGGATGCCCACGACGGTCAAGAACCGGTGCCGCCCCGCGTACGTTTCGCTGAGCATCCCGCGGAGCGTGTCCAAGTCCACCTGCGGGTTGAGATCGACGCTCGCCGATTGGCGAAGTGCGTCGCGTAGTTGATCGTCTAGTCTGGTCATGAGTCTTCTCCGTGTGGATGATTGCTTGGGCGGTTCAAGAACCGCGCGAGTTGATTGCGAGCGTGGTGCAATCTCGATTTGACCGTGCCTGACGGGACATCGAGAACGGTGGCGATTTCGGCCACGCTCAATCCTTCGAGGTAGTGCAGTTCGAGGACGATGCGCTTGGCATCGTCCAGAGTCGCAAGTGCCTCGTGGATCACTTGAGAGTCGCTCGTCGCGCCCTGCAGGTTCACCGATTCATCAAGCGTGGACCGATGCTCCATTGCTGCGGTTTCGTTCCGCAGTCGACGTTGCTTCATGCGCAGCTGATCGGTGCACTTGTTGGACACGATTGCTAACGCCCAAACCGGAAACCTCGATGGGTCTGCAAGTCGACGCAGCCCGCGTTGAATCGCGATCCAACTCTCCTGCAGCGCGTCGGCGGCGATGTCCGGATCTCGAATCAACCGGCGGGCGTGGCGTAGCAACCGCGGGTGCCAACGCACGACCAGTTGACCGAAGGACTCACGGTCTCCCGCTTGGCAGCGAAGCACCAAGTAGTCATCCAGCGGTCCACGAAGATCAGCCATGCGTCGAGAGTCGCCCGGCGATCGACGCGGGTTCAATGAATTCTAGGGCAGACGTGATCCGGCACTTGGCAATCCGCAGTTCTTCGCCCCGGCCCCCCAATCACGGAATTGCGGATCGGAATGGACTCGGCCATTCCCCTGATGTCGTGCGGTCCGACTCATGGGAGCCGGCGCACCGTTCAACCTGTTCCCCAGACCAGTGCGCATGCGCACTCGGAGCCCCAATCCCGTGCCGAAACTCAGATCCTGTTCATCGCTGTCCATCATCCCGCTGCTGGTTG
>CBESZZ010000648.1:0-1942 GCA_965534055.1 uncultured bacterium
CGTGAGGTGGCGTCGGTCGGCGATCCAAGGTGCGATGCGCAGCGATAGGCGCACCGCAAACACCTGCGTGAAGTCGAGCACGGGCACCGCGATCGGAGCAAGTGCCACCGCAACGCAGGCCAAGTTCACCGACCCACTCTGCGCGCCGCTGCGCACTGACTCGGTCGCCAGGAGCATCCCTAATCCCAGTGCGCCGCCGTCGCCGAGGAAGAACATCGGCTTGGGCCAGTTGAAGACTAGGAAACCCGCAGCCGTCCCCGCGAGTGCCCAAAGCATCGCGGTTCGTGTAATCCACGCGCCGCTGACCGTCTCAAACGGCGATGGTTCTAAAGCGGGTACGTGTTGCACGATCAGGACCCCAGCGCCGACGACGAGCAGCACTGCTGTGACGCCGTCGGTGTTGTCTAAGAAGTTGAGTCCGTTCAGCGCGATGAACAACAGTCCACCCCAAAGCAGCCACTGCAGCATTCCGACGATGCCAAAGTCCGGCCCACTCGACTGAGCAAACGCATCGGCGCATCCCAGCGTCACCGCCATCACCATCAGCACGGCCTTGGTGCGTGCACGCAGGCCTTCGAACTGAGCCTCTTCTTCCTGTAGATCTTCGATGTCGTCCCGCCGCTTGGCGTAGCGGGGGTCCTTCAGCACGTCGTCGACGGCGCCGACTCCGTAAGCCACCGCCACGGCGAGCAACAGAATCCACCGCCCGGTGGCCGCAACGGCCAACAGCACGGGCACGCCTAGCAGGATGCCGACGAGTGGAGTGGGGGCCGCGTGATTCTTGCGCTGACCGGTGGGCCAATCTTCCGGCATTCCGCCCCAGTGTCGGCGATGCACGTAGAGCGCGGCGCCGAGCAAAAGGATCGTGCCCACAAACCACGGCGCGGCCATCCAAGCGGTTGCCAATCCGTCTGCTGCAAGCGTGGGAGCTGCTGGCATGGTTAGAGCATGCGCGGTGGGTCGATGCCCCAAAGATCGTGGGTCATGGCGTATTCCTCGACCCTTGGATCGAGCGCATCGATGCCGCGTTGGCCGGCGCGCAGCTGGCCGCGGATTGCCGTGGCGCTGACGTCATCGGCTGGGACTTCGAGCACATGATCGAGAATGGTCGCCTGCTCAGAAGCCGTCAAATCGAGAGCGGCCAACGTCGGTGCGTCGACAGTGAACCCTTCCCGTGGAAAGGTGACTACCGTCACCAACGACAAGAAGCGGTGGTGCTCTCGCCACGACGGCAGGGTGACAACGTTGTCGGCGCCTAGCAGCCAATAGAGGTTCGCTTCATCCGGCAGTGCGTCACGAAAGACTTGGGCGGTCTCGACGGAGAACGACAGTCCCTGCTGTTTGATCTCGAACGGATCCACTTGGATTGCCAGATGCTCCAGGCTCGCAAACGCGAGCTTTGCCATTTGCATTCGATGGGTGGCGTCCGCCACTTCCAGTGCGCGTTCGTCGCGGTTCTTGTGCGGGTGGTTGCCCGAGGGCAACACGATGAACAGGCCGACGTCGAGCAGCTTGGCCGCGGCGGTCTCCATGATGCGCACATGCGTCTTGTGCGGCGGGTTGAACGTGCCGCCGAAGAGTGCGACGCCACGTGGCGCGACGGGTGAGCTCGCTGCGGGTGCCGTCACTCGCTCAGTCTCTCCAGCAGCTTCGCCGGCAACGCATCATCCGCGGGCCATTCGTGGTCTTCCGATCGCTCGAGGTCACGGATCTTGACCTGACCCTGAGCCAGTTCGTCGGGACCGAGCACGATCATCAGTTTGGCGCCGCGCTTCGTGGCCACCTTGAAGAGGCTCTTGAGCTTCTTGCCCTCGAAGTCGGTATCGCACGCCACGCCGGCGCGGCGCAGCTGATGGGTGAGTGCAAACGCCGCATCGCGCTCTTCGTCGCTGACCGGCACCACGAACACGGGCGCGCCCATGGCTTCGACTTCGGCAATCGC
>CBESZZ010000649.1:0-1827 GCA_965534055.1 uncultured bacterium
GCAGCCATCCAGATCTTCTGGCTGCAAACGACGCACTGTTCGGCGCCGTCGCTCGCCCATTCGTCACCGCCGGAATCGACTTCCTGCCGGTGACTCCCGGCAAGGCTCCCGAACAATATTCGCCAATTCTTGGCGACGCAGATGGAGCCCTTCAGTTCGTGCTGCACGGAGGTACGACCGCCCCAAAGCAGATCGAGCCACTCGTCCAAGAGATGCAGCGTCTGCTAGGTTCGGGCACGACGCTCGCGGGCAAGCCACTGCGGCCCAGCGACGTCGCGATTCTGACCCGCACCAACAAGCAATGCGTCGACATCCTGGACGCCTTGAACATGGTTGGCATCACCGCCGTCATCAGCCGGGGTGGCGACATCCTGGATACCGCGGAGTGCGAAGACCTCACGATGATCCTGCACGCAATCGCACGGCCCGGATCCACCGAGTTGCTCCGCGGCGCATGGACCACGCGTCCGATCGACATGTCTGCTCAAGCGATGCAGGATCTCGAAGCGGATGCCACCGAGTTCGCAACTGAACTCGAGTTCTGGCGCAGCTGCGGTGAACGATTTCGCAGCCAAGGCTGTGCCGCGGCACTGACCAGAGTGCTGGATCGCTATGGCTACAAACTGCGCCTTCTGAGCGAGCAGGGCGGTGAACGACGGGTAACGAACCTCACCCACCTCGTCGAACTTCTGCACGAGACGGCATCCAACGGGCACCTCAGCGCCGACGCGCTGCTGCGTTGGGTCGCCACCGAACGCCAATCGATTGGCGAGGGTCTCATCCCCGCCCGTCGTGAGATGCGCCTAGAAAGCGACACCGACGCGGTGCAGGTCATGACCATGCATGCTGCCAAGGGACTGGAGTTCCCCGTTGTCTTGCTGCCGTATTGCGTCGTGTCGTTTCCTCAGGACAAGGAGACGCCGGTCGCCACGCAAGACCCGGATCAACGCACCTTCCACGGTGATCCTGAGATGGCCGTCACGGACCGCGCGAACGCCGCACGCTTAGCGGAAGATCTGCGTTTGTTGTACGTCGCGTTGACCCGCGCAAAGTCACGGACCGTTGTGTTCTGGCCTGAAGTCATCAAGAGCACGGGAAAACTGGGAGCGACGTCGCTCGCGTACCTGCTTCGACTCACGAAGTGGAGCGAACAAGACGCCGACGGAATGCGTCGAGAGGCGGCTTCTGGCTTGGACGACGCGGCTTGGTTTGAACGCAGCATGGACTTCGCGCCGGCCGGTAGGGATGGTGAAGCTTCGCTCGATTTGCTTCGCCCCATCGCTGCCAGAGCGAGCCACGCGATCAAGATCCGTGAAGCATCGGACACGGCAACACCGAACCCGCACGCTACCAACGAGCTCGCACAACCAACATGGCGCCCCGAACTCACGTTCACGCCAGCTCCCGGTCAAACCGAACCCAAACGAATTCAGAGCTTCTCATCGCTAACGAAGACCGCACACGCGGCCAGCAACCACAACCCGTTCGACCTCGAGGATCCGTCGGCCCAACCCCTCGATGATGAACACGACGCACGTCCCATTACCTCATCGGGAAGTGCCGCTGAGAACGCTGCCGATTCAACAGAGTCGCCAATGCTCGGCCTGCCGAGCGGAAGAGCCTTCGGGGTCGCTGTGCACGAGATCTTGGAACACGTCGACTGGCCGTCGTTCGGCAAGGACTCCGAAGGGTTCCGAATCGACATTGCCCGTCGCTTGCGCCGGCATGGCATCGCTGCGGAACCTTCGACCGTCGAAGCGTTGCATCACAACGTGCGCACGCTGTCGACAACGCCACTGACGTTTGCCGGGGAAGATGTCACCTTGG
>CBESZZ010000650.1:0-1770 GCA_965534055.1 uncultured bacterium
GCCCAAGAACTGTGCGTCGCTCCCGATCCCGCGTCGGCTGTCGATCGAGTGGTGTTCTGTGGAGAATACGGCTTGCAGCTTTGGACCGCGGGTGGACAGGTAAGCGCGCTGGGATCCATCGCATGGCTCAACGCGAGAACTCTGCGCTACGCGCGAGGCTCAAATATGATTGTTGGGATTCGCGCCGACGGTCTGAGCTGTCTTGTCGCGGGGTTGGACGGCCAATCGGAACTCAGTATCCCCATGCCCCAAGCCGTTCTTGGTGTCGTGACCCTCGACTGGGACGGTGATCTGCTCGACGACATCTGCGTTCTGATGCCGAACGAGGTGCGAGTGGTCGACGTCCGGGGGACGGTGATCATGACCCACGAGATCGGCTTGATGGAAGCCAATGCGCGGCGCATCCAAACGCCAAACGGTGACATGGTGACGATGGTTTGTCGGGACTTTGCCGGCAATCAGTTGTTGGCGACCTTCAATGAACGCGTGCAGGAAGCCACACTGCTCGCAGGCGACATCGTTTCCCTCTCCACAGCCGATGGAGACTCCGACGGATGGAGTGAAGTCGCGCTAGGTTCGAAAACGCGGACGTCTTTGGATGCGGTTTGGAACCAAGGCGCGACTCAAGCCGTGCAGTTTGAGTACGATCCGACCGGTGGATTCGAGGTCTTGATTCCTGGCCTTTCGCCAGATCCTGGCAACCGAGTCAACCCGTTGATCGATGACCTAGATGGCGACGGAGATACGGACGTGCTGTACCCGCACGACCCTTCAGGTTCGTTTGGGATCGGTTGGGGTTCGCTTCTGCCGAGCTACGACTACGGCTTGCGGTACTTGGGCCTGTACTTTGGCAAAAACTATTGGTCGCCCAGTCGAACGTTGATTCGTCCAACACTCGATACGTCGCAGGGTACTCCCGACGGATCGACGCACCTGCAACTGATGTTCTGGCAACTCCACCTGGAGAGCGGCGTCCTACGGCCAGAGCCGACCCCTTTCTACGTTTCAAATTCTCCGCTCTTGAATCAGAGCGTTCCCACCCAAGTTGAAGCAATTCTCGAGAACAGCCGGCTGGCTACTGGCGGGATTTGCATGGTGCTGCGTTTGGTTCGGCTGAACGGCAGCACTGTGGAGCACGCTTGGCCACCGAAGATGACTGTGATTAGCAACGATCCCGTAGCGGCTGAGTTGCTCACGTCTCTTCCGGGAGCGACGAACTACACCGGTCCGATCGGTGGCGAACCCGTTGGCGGAGTCGTGAACACCGGACAAATTCCGCCCCCGGAAGAGAACGAAACACCGGTCACGGCGAACTAGCTCGGGTTTCCTCGGCAGCGTCGGTGCCGCCGTGAATGAGTGATCAGCAGAAGTGCCACCGAGGCTGCGCTTGCCACGAGAATGAGCCAAGTCCAATCCATGGGGCGAGTGCTCACTCTCAAGCCCAACGGCTTGGATGCTGCGCCTTCGAGGCGCAGCAGTGCCCACTCCGATGGGCTTCCATGTCCGGACTCGACCATTGTCCGGCGGGCGGAGCGCATGGCGAAGTCTGGTTCCTCGCCCCGCGCCAAGGCGGTGAGGAACTCGTGCACCAACAAGCAGGTGCGTTCGACTTCAAGGTCGCTATCGGCCACTCCGACCACCCGGCTTCCGGCGCTGAGGAATGCGGTGCCCAAGTGGTGAGCGCCTTCGTCGCCTCGGCGGAGTGAACCCTGCGTTGTTCCGCAGGTGCACAGCAGGACCAGGTCTGCCGGTGAAGGGTTCTCCAAAGCG
>CBESZZ010000651.1:0-1710 GCA_965534055.1 uncultured bacterium
GAGCACTACGTGCTCGGTTTCTTCGTGCGCGACCGTTTGGGCACCGACGTCATCGGTATCAACACGCTGCAGGAAGGCGTGGATGTTCCACCGGTGCAGCCTGGCGACGTGCTGCGCTTCTCTTTCCGGCTCGACTTCCGCCTTCGCCCCGGGGCATACGGCGTTTCACCGGCTCTGAGCTACAACCAGCACGAGATGCGCTACCTCGACTGGGTCGACAACGCGCTCGTGTTCAAGGTGATCGATCCGGCCCATGGGCATGTTGTGTTTGGTCTGCACCATCCGGCGGTTTCCGTGACGGTGGAAGCTCGCTAGGAGTTTACTCAGGAGGCCAGGGGCAAGCCCGCAGCGCGGGCGTTCAGGGCTTCTGGTGTGGAAGCGGGTGGCAATGCGGTGGTCCGTGTCTCCGAGTGTTTCGGGAGATTGCGGCGTGAAGGGTGACTCCTTCTCGACCCAGGGCTACGCGGCCACGACCACAACTCTCTCCACCATGCCAACCACACTTCCTCCAGGGCAGGGGGCATCTCGCGATGCCGCCTGCGTCTTTAGCTTGGCCATTGGCTGCGCGCTGTTCTTGTTTGGCTCAGCGGTCGCGCAGTCGGATTGGACCTACTACCCCGAGCAAGAGCCAAGTGCCCAAAGGGCTTTGGCTTTCGACGATGCGCGCGGTGTGACGATCATGGTTGGCGGCAATCCCGGCCATCCGTTCGTTTCGACGCACGAGTGGGACGGGACGACGTGGACGCGTCGCAGCACCTCGAACTCGCCGCGGGCGCGCAAGCAGATGGCTTTGGCCTATCAGGCTGGGACCGGCCGCACACTGCTCTTCGGCGGTTGGGCAGACGATCAAACGCCGGTGCTCGATGAGACTTGGGAGTATGACGGCACCAGCTGGGTTCAGTTGCAGCCGATCAATGCGCCCAGCCCGCGCACCGATGCCGTGATGGCTTGGGACGCCGGCCGCAACCGCATGGTGTTGTTTGGAGGCGAAGCTGGCGGTGCCTTCTTGGTGGACACTTGGGAATGGGATGGCACCAACTGGCAACAGATGCAGCCCATGACCCAGCCAACGGCGGCTGTTGCGGACACTGAGATGTGTTTCGACGAAGCCACGCAACGGGTGCTGATGGTGATGACCACTCGCGCTTTCAACAGTTCCGTGCGAGGAACCTGGTCCTGGGATGGAAGCAACTGGACCCAGCTGCGTGTCGATGCGGTTCCCAGTTCGCTGCGCCACGAGACCGTTGGCTTGGTCTACGACTCCGTGCAGGGCCGGCCGGTCTTGATGGGTGACGACCCAATCGGTGGGACGCGGATCTTTGTTTGGAGTGGACAGGCATGGTCCGCGAACAGGCTTCCTTCGCTGTCTGACACGTTTTTGCGCAGCAAGCCAGCGTTCGATCGAAGCCGGGGAGTCCTGGTGTTCTACGCCGCACCGGACAATGTGACCTGGGAGTTCGCGGGGGGAGCGTGGGTCGCCAAAGAGCGTTACGCCGCGGTTCCGCTCGATTTCACGGTGATGGCCTATGACCCGTCCCGCCAAGTGACCGTGCTGGTGGAATGGTTTGATGGTGGGGTGCGGACCTGGGAATCCAATGCCGCTGGGGGATGGACGGTGCTTGCAGAGCAGCTGATGAACGTTCCGAGGCAGCCGACCTCCGCGATGGCGGTGGTCTTCGATGAAGTGCGGCAACAATTGATCCTGGTCAC
>CBESZZ010000652.1:0-1652 GCA_965534055.1 uncultured bacterium
CGGCCCTACGAGATCTTGTTGGTCGACGACGGCAGTTCGGATGGCGGTCGTGAATTGCTGCGGGTCTTGGCCAGCCGGGATCCAAACCTCCGCGTGATCTTCTTCCGTCGCAACTACGGTCAGACCGCAGCGATCGCGAAGGGCTTCCAGGTGGCTCGGGGCAACATCCTGGTCACGATGGATGGCGACCTGCAGAACGATCCGGCGGACATCGGCAGCCTGATCGACAAGCTCGACGAGGGCTATGACATCGTGTGTGGATGGCGTCGGTTCCGGCAGGACCGAATGACCACGCGCCTACTGCCATCTCGAGTGGCGAACTTCATCATCGCTCGGGTGACGGGTGTGCGAATCCACGACACGGGATGCTCGCTCAAGGTCTACCGGAGTTGGGTGGCGCGAAGCCTTCATCTCTACTCCGACATGCATCGCTTCATGGCCGCACTTGGTGCGGGGCTTGGCGCTCGCATTGCTGAAGTTCCGGTGCGTCACCACGCGCGCGCGTTCGGCCAGTCGAAGTACGGACTCGGGCGCATCTTTCGCGTGCTCGCGGACCTGATCGTCATCAAGATGCTGATCCAGTTCTCCGCGCACCCGATCCGCTGGTTCTCCTACTTGGCGATGCCCTTGGTCGCCGTCGCAATCCCGCTGTTCTTCTTGGGCTTCTTCGAGCGTGGGCCGGATGGCTTCGTCTTGGCGAAAAAAACCGATCTCGTCCTTCTAACCGGCGCCGCTGTCGCGACCATCGTCGCGTTCAACGTCTTCTTGCTCGGGTTCCTTGCGGAGCTTCAGGTGAAAGTGTCCAGGTTCTTCAAGCGTAGAATCGCCATCACGGCGCGCGAGGCAGTCCGTTGAGCAGTGAGACCACAGCAAACACGACTCCTGCGCGAGGCTCTGCCCAGAACTCTGCGCAGAAACCTGCGCAGACTGAGGCGGGAGACGGCGTGGATCGGAAGGTGGTTTCTGGCGACGGCGCCAAGCTGCCTGTCGAAGCATCCACTAAGGCCGTGGACAGCCCCATCGATCGGCCGATCGGGAAGCCGGCCCGGGAAGTAACGCACACGGAGAAAGACCCGCAGATCACGGTCATCGTGCCAATCACGAGCCCTGAAGTGCGCCCGACCGAGCTGGTTCTGCAGGTGGGCGAGGCCCTGGAGAAAGACGGTTGGACCTGCGAGTTCGTGTTCGTGTTGGACGGCGTGTTTGGTGGCGTGGAACGTGACCTGCGCACGCTCGATAGCCCATGGGACTTGCACGTGGTGAACTTGCAGGGCGGAGGCTTGGGTGAGTCCATCGCTCTTTCCGCTGGCGTGGCGAAAGCGCGCGGCAAGTTCATCATCAATGCGCCGCAGTATCTGCAGGCGGAACCTGAGGACGTCAAGGAAGTTGCGCGCGCACTCGAAGTGGGTGCGGATTGTGTTTCGACATGGCGCCATCCCCGGGTCGACGCGTGGTTGAACCGGCTGCAGTCCGCGCTGTTCAACCGGTTCTTGCGCGTTTTGATGGGTATTCCGTTCCACGACCTCAACAGCGGGTTGCGCGGCTACCGCCGCCAGGTCCTCGAAGAGGTCAACGTCTATGGCGAGCTCTACCGCTTCCTGCCAGTCTTGGCGCTGCGTACTGCCGTTGGGACAGAAGCAGCCCAGGAAACG